>NZ_JACASN010000110.1:0-908 GCF_013390985.1 Acinetobacter sp. Swhac1
ACCATAACACCAGTTGGATAACCCTGACGAGCCATTGCATAGTTAAACGTATCACACACCAACTGGCGGTCTATTCGATGGCTGGTTTGCCACCCCACGATACGACGGCTAAATAAATCTAGCATCACACATAAATACAACCAACCTTCTTTAGTGCGGATATAGGTAATGTCTGTTGTCCAGACTTTATTAGGCTGAGTAACTGTAAATTGGCGATCCAACAAGTTGGGTGCTGTAGGCAAACGATGGGTTGAATCAGTCGTATGCTTGTATTTACGTGCAATCCTGCTACGTAAACCAAGCTTTTTTAGCATCCTTCCAATAGTACGTTCGCTCATGTTGTAACCTAAATCATGCATGTCATGTACTAATGAAGGTGCACCCAATCGTGCATGATGCTGCCAATATACGGCTTTTAAGTCATTATATTTCTGTGCCGTATTGGCTTGACGTTTTCGCCAGGCATAATAGCCTGAAGTGCTGACACCTAGGTATTTACAGGCAGAAGATACGGTGACTTCATTCATATCTAGATCTTGAATTACCGTGTACTTTTCTTGGCATGATCTGTTAGAAAGTACACATGCGCTTTTTTTAAGATGTCATTGGCTTCCTTGAGCTGTTTGACTTCTTTCTCTAATTCCACGATCCGCTGTTGTTCTGGTGAAAGTTGACGTTTGCTTGAACCTGCCGGATTGGTTTCACGAATCCATTTATCTAATGTTGAATAACCCACACCTAATTTCTGGGCGATTGCAGCTACAGACTCGTGTGAGTTTGAAAGTGCATAATCAATCGCTTGCTGTTTAAATTCGGGACTAAAACGTTTAGCCATTTCTTGAATCTCCAAAGATTAAAGTTACGTTATCTTTAGAGGGACGTGCTGTCCATTATTTTGTCTAGGATCA
>NZ_JACASN010000111.1:0-878 GCF_013390985.1 Acinetobacter sp. Swhac1
GCAAACTCTGCCGACCAGTGGTGATCCGTTCGGTGACGGGATTGGCAAGGTAGCCGGGTCCAGCCTGCACGCCGGCGTGGCGGCCAGGGCCGATGAACGCAAGAAGCTCGAACGGCTGTGCCGGTACATCAGCCGCCCGGCGGTATCCGAGAAGCGGCTGTCGTTAACACGAGGCGGCAACGTGCGCTACCAGCTCAAGACGCCGTACCGGGACGGCACCACGCACGTCATTTTCGAACCATTGGATTTCATTGCAAGGCTGGCCGCCCTGGTACCGAAGCCCAGAGTCAACCTAACCCGCTTCCACGGGGTGTTCGCACCCAACAGTCGGCACCGGGCGTTGGTCACGCCGGCAAAACGGGGCAGGGGCAACAAGGTCAGGGTGGCTGATGAACCGGCAACACCAGCACAACGGCGAGCGTCGATGACATGGGCGCAACGGCTCAAGCGTGTTTTCAATATCGACATCGAGACCTGCAGCGGCTGCGGCGGCGCCATGAAAGTCATCGCCTGCATTGAAGACCCTATAGTGATCAAGCAGATCCTTGATCACCTGAAGCACAAAGCCGAAACCAGCGGGACCAGGGCGTTACCCGAAAGCCGGGCGCCACCGGCTGAGCTGCTCCTGGGTCTGTTTGACTGACGAGCCTGAAGGCCAACGATACCAATCAAAATGCTGCGTTCACAGCGCCGCGGCAGGGATCCGCCGTGCTGGTTGTCGGAAAAGGAGCCGCTAGTGGGAAAGAGGAGGGTAAATTTTCAGCGTTGCTGGCTCCCCGTCAGCCGGATTGGGTTGCATCGCAGGGGTGTCGAAAGAGTCAACTGCGGTCCAAAGCTGTTGGACTTGGGTGAAAAGGGCGTTTATTCTTCCTATACGT
>NZ_JACASN010000112.1:0-821 GCF_013390985.1 Acinetobacter sp. Swhac1
GGCACTGTTGCAAATAGTCGGTGGTGATAAACTTATCATCCCCTTTTGCTGATGGAGCTGCACATGAACCCATTCAAAGGCCGGCATTTTCAGCGTGACATCATTCTGTGGGCCGTACGCTGGTACTGCAAATACGGCATCAGTTACCGTGAGCTGCAGGAGATGCTGGCTGAACGCGGAGTGAATGTCGATCACTCCACGATTTACCGCTGGGTTCAGCGTTATGCGCCTGAAATGGAAAAACGGCTGCGCTGGTACTGGCGTAACCCTTCCGATCTTTGCCCGTGGCACATGGATGAAACCTACGTGAAGGTCAATGGCCGCTGGGCGTATCTGTACCGGGCCGTCGACAGCCGGGGCCGCACTGTCGATTTTTATCTCTCCTCCCGTCGTAACAGCAAAGCTGCATACCGGTTTCTGGGTAAAATCCTCAACAACGTGAAGAAGTGGCAGATCCCGCGATTCATCAACACGGATAAAGCGCCCGCCTATGGTCGCGCGCTTGCTCTGCTCAAACGCGAAGGCCGGTGCCCGTCTGACGTTGAACACCGACAGATTAAGTACCGGAACAACGTGATTGAATGCGATCATGGCAAACTGAAACGGATAATCGGCGCCACGCTGGGATTTAAATCCATGAAGACGGCTTACGCCACCATCAAAGGTATTGAGGTGATGCGTGCACTACGCAAAGGCCAGGCCTCAGCATTTTATTATGGTGATCCCCTGGGCGAAATGCGCCTGGTAAGCAGAGTTTTTGAAATGTAAGGCCTTTGAATAAGACAAAAGGCTGCCTCATCGCTAACTTTGCAACAGTGCCT
>NZ_JACASN010000113.1:0-815 GCF_013390985.1 Acinetobacter sp. Swhac1
TGAATCATGATACGCCACGGTGGTTGTGTTTTGTGTTAGCGCATTAATAAATACAACCACCTTTTTTATTTTTCAAGCGATAATTATAATATATTTCAACAGTTTAAGCCTTAAGTTGGCGCGTATGTCCTTAATACCCAATTTCACTGCAATTTTATGACTTTCACCGCGTTTCGGAACTCTATTGTTCTTTAAAATTCGATAAACTAGGTCTGGAGAAAAATGATTATCTCTTGCCCATTCAGCAATGGAAATTCCATTTGCTGAAAACTCTTCTCTAACTTGCTGAATCGATTTGATCATATCGGATAAATTTTGAATGATGTTGACGAAAAAATAGAATATTTTTCAGGATCAATCAATCACTTTTTTATTGTAAGTTATTGTTTTTATTATATTAATATTATATATAATGGTTTTTATAATCATCCATTATATATTTTAATAATGCTATTTATTGTTTTAATCTTTACTTCACAAAAATTAATCTGATAATCAATTTCTTCTTTATATTTTTGAATTGAATCACAAAATTCAGGGTAAGAAACTGCCAATTCATTAATAAAATCTACCTGATTTTTTAGAAAGCTTAACTCTTTGTTTATAGTGTTTTTTTGGGTAAATAGTGGGTTGTTTTCATCAATATCAATCAGTTTTTTTCGCAGTTCTTTTAATTTTGGCGTTTCACTATAAGCTGTCATTAAAAAGTAAACATGTATTCTTTTCCGAATTGGTTTGATACTCTCTCCACCCATTGCTCTATTTTATCAGCTGTCATGACTTGAAAATCTCGCCAATAATATTTCATCTGCTTC
>NZ_JACASN010000114.1:0-768 GCF_013390985.1 Acinetobacter sp. Swhac1
TTTAATCTTAATTCTATTAGATTAATGATAATACTATCATTTAATTATTGCATTAAGTCTAATGATAGATATTGTATGCGATTTGGCTCGCTATCATTCAGGTATACTCTTTTGATAAAAAAAGCATAACTAAAAGCCATGCCTTGGGAATTCGTATAACGTGTATTATGTTAATTTTAGAAAATCTGTTTTAGTTTGTACCTTTTCAAAATTATGTAAAAAGCAAATAAAACACTTATCCAGAACAAATAATCAAAAATAAAATATAAGAAGATAAATTGATCTATTCCTATAATAATATTTAAAGGATCTAGCGCTATACTCCCACCTGGAGATACTTCACCATCTACTAAAAACTGTAAGGGAAATCCTCCTCCAATGACTTTAACTTTTCCAAGCTTGTCTACAACTATACGATCCACTAATGTATATTTCTGATAAAACAAAGATAAATAAGTAAAAATAAAAGATAAGCAATTGAAGTATAAAAATTTTTTCATAATTTACTCTCATATATCTACTAATTTTAACAATTTTTAATCAGAGCCTTTTGGAATAATTTGCTTTAATTTCTCTATTACTCTCTCAAAAAATTCCTTTAATATGAAAAGATTAGAATTTATTTTATTAAGTTTACTTGCAGAGAGGTGGTCCCACTTGTTTGAACAACTAAAAGCGTATTTATAAGTGATATTCCGCTCTAGTTAAGCCACCTTGTTTTGTTGGGGTAGCTGATCATAGTAAAACTCATTTGGTGTCATTTTGTCT
>NZ_JACASN010000115.1:0-757 GCF_013390985.1 Acinetobacter sp. Swhac1
CCATTATGTTAAATAGATAGCAGTTGGGAGATTATTTATTCTTTCAATAGACAAAAACTTGCGGAATTTTTCTTAATTTGTAATCCTTGCGGCCAAGGGTGTCTAGCGTAGCTAAGACAGGTATTCGTTATAGTCGGGCCGCTATAATACGGATGACGAGTGCCTGTATGTTTAACCTAAATATCTTTAACAAGATCTCTAGCGAAGTATTGACCATCAAAAATGATCTTGAGCTGAATTCTGAAAATCAACTGATAACTAAGTATAAGACTTCTACTTCTGAAGATTATAAACAGGCTATTGTTTTGATTTTTAAAGAACGTGGCTATACACGTTTGGAAATAGGTCAATTACTTGGGGAGCCAAAAGCTTCATAAAATACCGATTAAACAAAGCTTGGATATAACATCCAGGCTTTATAAAAAAGTACCTAGCTGTTACCCTTGTCCTGATTTTTTTACTCTAAAACGTTCTTTCATCTTATGACACTTACGCCACCTTAAGTTTATTTACCGTCGTAAATCTGTAAATAACTCATCACTGTCTAGTGATGTGGTGTAGTCGCTTGTGTGTTGTATATATCACATCACTAGCCTATCTGAAAAATTAAAAAACAGGCTATGTTTATGTTATCTAATGTCCGAGAACAGTGGTTCTCTAACATCCGTGGGGATGTACTTGCCGGATTAGTCGTCGGTCTTGCACTCATCCCTGAAGCCATCGCATTTTCAATTATTGCAGGTGTAGATCCTAAAGT
>NZ_JACASN010000116.1:0-743 GCF_013390985.1 Acinetobacter sp. Swhac1
ACAGGCAGTTGCCCAGCATGCCATTAGTATTCGTTTGGCTTGTAAAGCATTTGGCATTAGTGAAACCTGCTACCGCTATCAAGCCAAACTCAGCGATGACAATGCACTCATTGCTGAACAGCTCATTGAACTCACTGAGGAAAATTCCGATTGGGGCTTTGGTTTGTGCTTCTCGTATTTACGGCATGTTGAGAGTTGCTGCTGGAATCACAAGCGGGTTTACCGCATTTACTGTGAGTTGGCACTGAATCTGCGTATTAAACCGAGAAGAAGACTAAAACGGCATGCGCCTGAACCATTGAAAGAACCAATCCGAGAAAATCAGGTTTGGTCATTAGATTTTATGCATGATCAGCTTTCCGATGGTCGCAAGTTTCGATTATTGAATGTGATTGATGATTACCGCCGCGAAGGCCTAGCCATTGAAGCAGGGTTCTCATTGCCCACAATCAGGGTTATTCGTACGTTGAATCAATTGCTGGAGTGGAGAGAAAAACCGTTAGTGATCCGATGCGATAATGGTCCCGAATTTATCAGTCACGAATTTGTGCGCTGGGCTACTGAGCACGGTATTCGTATTGAATATATTCAACCGGGTAAGCCACAGCAGAATGCGTATATTGAACGCTATAATCGGACCATACGTTATAGTTGGCTGAGCAAGCATTTATTTGATACTTTGGATGAAGTACAAGATTATGCAACAAACTGGTTGTGGCATTACAACCATGAAAGACCACATC
>NZ_JACASN010000117.1:0-691 GCF_013390985.1 Acinetobacter sp. Swhac1
TGAAATTCAGCCTCAGCAAAGTCATTATGAATCTCTCGAAGTAGATGAGTTCTGGAATTTTGTTGGAAATAAAAAGAATAAACAATGGCTTATTTACGCCTATCATCGAGAAACAGGTGAAATTGTTGCTTATGTTTGGGGTAAACGAGATTTAGCTACAGTCTAACAATTGAAGACAAAGCTTAAACAATTAGATATTCACTACACCCGAATTGCAAGTGATCATTGGGACAGTTTCATCACTGCTTTTAAAAATGGTAAGCAAAGTATTGGTAAATTTTTTACTGTAGGTATTGAAGGCAATAATTGCAAAATAAGGCATAGAATTAGGCGTAGCTTCAGAAGAAGCTGTAATTTTTCAAAAAAGCTTGAAAACCATTTTAAAGCTTTTGATTTAGCCTTCTTTTCTTTTACATCAATAATGGCTTCATTTAAAGGCAGCATACTTTTTGAAGCACCACCAAAATTTTATGTTAAGTAGAGACTAAAAATGCCCTTGATTAAGGGCTTACAAGGGCATTTTGTATAAGGTGTATTATGTTAATTTTAGAATTTCTTCATTAGAGAGATGGATCCGTAAATTTGAACAACTCCTATAAGTGATATTCTGCTCCTCAAATGATGTTATAAACATCAATATATGGAGTATTTTATGGCACGTAGACCAAGAAGAAATCATTCAAATGATTTT
>NZ_JACASN010000118.1:0-534 GCF_013390985.1 Acinetobacter sp. Swhac1
ATGCCTCGAATTGTTTCTGTACCACTTAGTTTAGAACAGCGAGAACGACTCATTTTTCTGGCCAAGCATGCAAAACATTGGCGTGAAAGACAACGTGCCCAAACTATTCTCTGGCTTTCTGAAGGTAAAAGTGTTGCGGAAGTTGCCACTCTACAAGAACGTATCCCAGAAACCATAAGGCTACAACGCCGACGTTGGGAATTGTATGAGTTTGAATCGATTAAAGAAGGTCATCGCTCAGGTCGGCCCAATACATTGATCTCAGACTATCAGGCGAAAATCCTAGATTGGGTCAATACAAGTCCACTCAATGCAGAACAAATCCGAGTCAAACTACATGAAGAATACGAAGTGTCCGTGTCTGTTGAAACCATTCGTAAGTTTTTACGTGATTCAGGTATGGTCTTCAAGCGTACCCGTCATAGCTTGAAAAAAAAGAGATCCGATTGCATTTGAACAAGCAACACAGCAGATTGAAAAATTACGAGAGCAAGCGGCACGTGGTGAAATTATATTAGGTTATGTTGATGAAAC
>NZ_JACASN010000119.1:0-527 GCF_013390985.1 Acinetobacter sp. Swhac1
GAACCTGTATCTGATTGCGGTAATGGCGTAAATTTTTGCTGCTCCTGTTGCAGTCGAACAGCCGGTTTTTCTTGCGTGGTGGCATGAATCCGCTGATTGGCGGTTTCATGCAGCCACCGGCCAATGTGGGCATTGGCGACATCAACATCTAACAGTAAACCCGAAGTCTTCAGGCTTGCTTTCAATGGCACAATAAAGCTTGATTTGAGGTATCCATTAAAGCGTTCAACTTTGCCTTTGGTCTGTGCACGGTAGGGCTTACATACGCGAGGACGAAAGCTGTATTTCTTGGCGCAGTCGAGCAGTTTGGGGTTCCATTTATGCTGCCCCTCCTGATAGGCATCCCGTTCAATCATGATCGTTTTAGCGTTATCAAACAGGATTTCTTGAGGTACTCCTGCAAAAAACTGAAATGCATTTTCTAGACCATCGATCCATGCATCCGTACGTTCATGATCATAAAATTTCACGAAAGTCGCTCTGGAATACCCTAATGTTGCGACAAAGGCTTTTAAAGTCGTGTTGTT
>NZ_JACASN010000012.1:0-101036 GCF_013390985.1 Acinetobacter sp. Swhac1
TCATCGTTCGGTAAATAACTTCATGGTGAATATCATGGCTGCTGTAGTGGCTTATTGTTTGAATCCCAATAAGCCAACTTTCCAAAATATGCTAAAAGGCTAAATGGATTTCATCGAACTCAGGTTAGAGTATTAAATATCAATCATGACCGATGCTGCACTGCGTTGTGCTTCGCCATGAAAAACAGCTTCAATATTGTTACCATCAGGATCAAGCACATAAGCTGCATAATAACCAGGATGATAAGCACGTTCATCAGGTTTGCCATTGCATCTACCACCATGCGCCAATGCTGCAAGATAGAAAGCATTGACCATTTGACGATTTTTAGCTTGAAAGGCGAGATGATGACGCCCAGTGAGTGTACCTTGTGCGGCAGGGCTTTCTACTGACGAGATAAAGAGTTCATCTGCCCAAAAGTGATCATTGGCTGTTCCCATAACTGGAATATCCAACACTGCCAAGATGGCGGTATAAAATGCTCGACTTGCCTCAAGGTCATTCACCACAAGATGAATATGGTCAATCAATCTTCCACGATGCAATTGAATCTGCATAAGACGCTCCATGTCTAAAGCGGAATTTTGAATAGCAAAATAGACTTAATATTTTAGAGATTGGGTTTTAATGCGCACAAAACGCCTGATTAAAATATTCGAATAGTTGTGGCGTTTGCATCCATAAAAAGATCGATAAGCCAAAAAGGGCAGTGATGGCAAGTGTGAGCAATACTTTAAAATTCAATAAAGAATTAATCATGAATGACGTGCTCCTCATCTACCCAAAAATGGACCAAGACCGCAAACGCACTTAAAGCAATAGAAACAATCCAGATTGCATTATAGTTACCTGTCAGATCGTGATTTAAACCGCCAAGCCATCCACCAAAAAATGAGCCGACTTGGTGTGTGAAAAACACAATGCCGCTGAGCATGGTCAGGTACTTAATCCCAAACATATTTGCCACAATACCATTGGTCAAAGGCACTGTAGATAACCACAATAAACCCATAATGATCCCGAATGCATAAATTGTCCAAATGCTTAAAGGCAGGATTAAAAAGGCGATAATGGCAATACCGCGTAGTCCGTAAAGCCACATCAGCAAGTGTGGTTTGGAATAGCGACCACCTAACCAACCCGCCGTATAAGTGCCTACAATATTAAATAAACCCACGAGTGCTAGAAAAACTGTGCCTGTGGTTGCATTAAAGCCATGATCGATTAAGTAGCTAGGTAAGTGAATCCCGATAAACACCACTTGAAAACCACAGACAAAAAAGCCCAAAGCTAAAAACCAAAAGGGTTTATGGTTTTTGGCAATCACCAAAACTTGTTTAAAGCCTAAAGCGGGTTGGCTGACTGAACTTGCATTAGGGTTTTGATACATGGGTGCTTTGAGCATCCATGCCAAAGGAACAATCAAGGCAATTAAAATTGCACTGACAATTAATGCGCCCGACCAACCTACACTTTGTAATAACAATAAGGTCGATGGCAACATGATAAATTGCCCAAACGAGCCTGCAGCACTGGCAATACCCATTGCAAGGCTACGCTTTTCTGGAGGAGCAGCGCGACCTACTGCAGAAAGTAGCACAGGGAAAGAGGTTGCAGAAAGTGCCAAACCTAAAATTAAACCCACACTTAAATTTAGCAATAAGCCTGTCGAGCTGACGGCCATGAGCAATAAGCCGAGTGCATACAGTGCGCCACCAACTGCAACTACAATTTTACTACCGTATTTGTCTGCAAAAGCACCTGTGATGGGTTGGACTGCACCCCAAATTAGGTTTTGCATGGCAATGGCTAAACTAAAGACATTATGTCCCCAGCCAAATTCATGGCTCATAGGCACCAAATACAAACCAAATGCATGCCGAACCCCAAGCGATAATGCCAAAATAATGGCGCTTCCAATTAAAATATAAATTAGAGGTTTGGAAAATTGAGCATTCGACATAAGGCATCCACGTATGGCTAACAGCTTGTTATGGTAGTCGATTCAGCCGCAGATCGCGATAAAATAAAATTCATCAAATGATAAAATTTGGTTATAGATATTAGTTTGAATATTCTAAGCAAAAAATGATCATGAGCTACAAGCCAAATGGATATTGAAAAATCCTTCTCCCTGTGGGAGAAGGATTAAGTGAAGGGGATTATCGTCTTAAATAGGACTGATCAAAGACTGCTATTAATGCTTAAAAACGCATACCAAAACCTGCATAGGCAATCACTGGATTCACTTCAATATCTGCTTTAGAGTGAATTAATTCGCCGTGTTTGGCATCGGTCACCGTAATGGTGGTTTCATTTTTAAGGTGTGCATAAGATAGTGAGCCAACTGCAAACCATTTTTCATTAAAGTCATAGGTAAAACCTACGGTGGCAACAGGTGCAAACGCATCCGAGGCTTCAAGTTCAACTTTCGGATTGGCATTACTTGTTTTGCCTTCCAGTGATGCACCGGCTTGCCCCTGTTTGATATTGGCAATCATATGACCGGCTGCAATCAGATCTTGTTCAGTGCGTGGGTTAATTTCTAATTCATTAAAATAAGCGTACATTAATCCGACACCGACATAAGGACGGAATTTATTCACACCTGTTTTACCAAAATGGTATTGAAACTCAAACGCTGGAGTCCATGCACGGGCAGAAGCATCAGGGCCATGTGCTTCTAAATCGGTAATGAAAATATCATTCTGTAATTCAAGCTCACCCAATGCGCCGCCTAATGGACGTGCAATTGCTGAGAAGGGTGCATAGATTTTACCTTTGCCTTGTAAATCAACTTTAGGGGGAATACCACCTTTGACTTCAAAAGAGAGATTATCGGTAAAGAAATAGTTGCTGATGATCCCCAGCGTGGTGACATCATCTGCTTCTAAACCTGTACCAGGATTATCCCATTGCTCCAAACCTGAAATTGTGGCTTGTCCACTCATGTTGGCAGGAACGGTAGGCAGCAAATTTAATGCCCCACTTAATAATACGGGTGGCTCAAAACCGTCACGTAAATTATCTTTTACAGTTTGGGATTGAACCTCACCGACATCGGCTGTGTAGCCATTTTGAATAGCTGTATTGACTCGAAAAGGTTGTGCCTTGCCTTGCGGCATAACATGCAGTGCACCAACCGAAACAGAAAAGCGTTTAAAACCATCGCCATCCTGTAAGCTGAAGTAGGGTGAATTGGCATAACTCACAATTGGTAAGCTGCTGATTGCAAGGCAGCATAAGGTTTTTTTCATTGTGGAACTCCATGTCCAATTTTGCTTGTTGTTATTTACGGCATTGTTATGCAAGGCATTATGAAATGGACTGGAAAAATAAAACTGTTGTTTTTACAAGATATTTTTTTAAACTTTTGTGAATAACTGGAAAAGTGTGCAGGTGTTTTGTTAAATCCAAAACTGTTGAATACGTGAAAATGCTTGTTTTATTGGATGGCTTTAAAGTTCTATTGGTTTGAAATAAAAAGATTTTATAGAAATTGTATGCGTTGAAATTAATAAAAAAGACCAGTCGGAACTGATCTTTTTGACATACGGGTTAAATTTTTAGCCAATGACAGATTTTGGCTGCAAACACGTTATGCAGTAAAGCGTGATAAATCTTCATCAGGGCGGGCAGTCAGCACTTCCAAGCCATCTTTGGTGACCAAAATGGTGTGTTCAAACTGTGCCGATAATTTGTGGTCTTTGGTCACCACTGTCCATTTATCGCCAAGTAATTTGGTTTGCCATACGCCTGCATTGACCATTGGTTCAATGGTAAAAGTCATACCTTCTTCTAAAATCATGCCTGTGTTGGCTTGACCATAGTGCAATACTTGTGGCTCATCGTGGAAGGTCGTCCCAATACCATGACCGCAATATTCACGCACGACACTAAAGCGTTCAGATTCAACATATTTTTGAATCGCATGACCAATATCACCAATGGTTGAACCGGGTTTAACGGTTGCCATACCGCGATACATCGCTTCTTGGGCAACTTTGCATAAACGATTGGCTAAAATGGAAGTTTCATCACCCACGATATACATCATATTGGTATCGCCGTGGAAACCATCTTTAATGACTGTGACATCAATATTTAAAATATCGCCTTTCTTCAGCACTTTACTTTCTGACGGAATACCGTGACAAACCACATGGTTAACCGATGTGCAAATGGTGTGTTGGAATGCTGGACGACCCGGAGCAGCACCATAACCTAAGCAGGCAGGAATAGCTTGTTGCTGATTGACAATATAGTCATGGCAAATCGTATCCAGTTCGAGCGTAGTAACGCCTGGTTTAACGTGTGCTTTGATCATCTCCAAAACTTCTGCCGCCAGTCGTCCTGCCACGCGCATTTTTTCAATATCTTCTGCGGTTTTGATGAGTCGACGAGGTGCTTGATAAGTTGTGTTCATGATCTTTAAAAACTTTTGGAAATTTGTGTGTGACTATGGTATAAATAGCCGCCCATTTTATCAAATGCTTTTTATGAATATGTTTCAAAGAGCTTGGTAAAAGGGAAATTAAAAATCCGCACATATATCGTCACATTACTCTGGGTGCCCTTTGGGGTGGAGAATGCGGATATATGGAGGCCTAACCCAAACATTTAAGGTAAAGAAAATGGCAGATTACAACGTAAGCATGCGCGACCTTCTTCAAGCTGGCGCACACTTTGGTCACCAAACACGTTTCTGGAACCCAAAGATGCGTCAATACATCTTTGGTGCGCGTAACAAAATTCACATCATCAACCTTGAACACACTGTTCCTGCGTTAAATGATGCTTTGAACTTTGCAAACCAATTGGCTAGCAAAAAGAACAAAGTTTTGTTCGTTGGTACAAAACGTGCTGCTTCTGCAATCATCCGTGAACAAGCTCAACGCGCTGGTCAACCGTATGTAGATCACCGTTGGTTAGGTGGTATGTTGACGAACTGGAAAACACTTCGCCAATCTATCAGCCGTTTAAAAGATCTTCAAGTTCAGTCTACTGACGGTACTTTTGCTAAGCTTACTAAACGTGAAGCTTTAGAGCGTAGCCGTGAAATGGAAAAACTTGAGCGCGCTTTAGGCGGTGTGAAAAACATGGGTGGTTTACCTGACGCATTATTCGTAATTGACGTTGATCACGAAGCAATTGCAATTAAAGAAGCGAAAAACTTAGGTATTCCTGTAATCGGTATCGTTGATACAAACTCTAACCCAGACAACGTAGACTACGTTATTCCGGGTAACGACGATGCGATCCGTGCAGTAACACTTTACGCTTCTTCAATGGCTGATGCGATCATTGCTGGTAAAGAATACGCTCAAACTCAAGCCAATGCTCAAGCAAAAGGCGAAGAAGCTCCTGCTTCTGAGGCTTAATGCGTTTTGACGTAAGCTTGTCATTTTTGCGACATGTGATGGTGGCAAAGTAAGCGTCATGTATGCAGACGGCCCAAGAGACACCCTCTGGGCCGTTTCTGTTAAAAAAAGAATTCATTTTCTACCGATTTTAGGAGATAAACATGACTGCAGTTACAGCAAGCATGGTTAAAGAATTGCGTGATCGTACTGGTCTAGCAATGATGGAATGTAAAAAAGCATTAACAGAAGCGGGCGGTGACATCGAATTAGCGATTGACAACCTTCGTAAATCTGGTCAAGCAAAAGCTGCTAAAAAAGCAGGTAACATTGCTGCTGACGGTGCAATCACAATCGTTCAAGAAGGCAACAAAGCGATTCTTTTAGAAGTAAACTGTCAAACTGACTTCGTTGCAAAAGACGAAAACTTTGCTGGTTTCTCTGCGAAAGTTGCTGCTGCTGCTCTTGCTGCAAACGAAACTGATGCTGCTAAAATTGCTGAACTTAAACTTGAAGATGGCGCAACTGTTGAAGAAACACGTGTTGCACTTGTTCAAAAAATTGGTGAAAACATCCAAGTTCGTCGTGCACAAATCGTTGAAGGTGAAAACCTTGCTGTGTACAAGCACGGTTTAAAAATCGGTGTTGTTGTTTCTTACACAGGTGATGCTGCGACTGGTAAAGGTATTGCAATGCACGTTGCTGCATTCAACCCAGTTGCTGTTACTGCTGAACAAGTTCCTGCTGATCTTATCGCTAAAGAGAAAGAAATTGCAGAAGCGAAAGCAGTTGAATCTGGTAAGCCTGCAAACATCGTAGAGAAGATGGTAACTGGTTCAGTTGAAAAATACTTGAACGAAGTTGCGCTTGATCGTCAAATGTACGTAATTGACAACGAGAAGAAAGTTGCTGAAGTATTAAAAGCAACTGGTACAACTGTTGCTCAATTCGTTCGTTTCGAAGTAGGCGAAGGTATTGAGAAAAAAACAGAAATGAGCTTCGCTGAAGAAGTTGCTGCTGCTCAAGCTGCTGCAAAATAATTTTTACTTAAGGTAAAATATTTTGTAAGGAAAGCCCCAATTTATTTTGGGGCTTTTTTGTGAATATAGATTTTGGCAATATGCAATCGTGGCATAAATATTGAGATGAAGATTAAAGATATTAATTTTAAATCAGTATGTTACGAATAATTGACTTAATCGTATAGGGTGGAATCAGAACAAGGAGGTTATATGGCAAATAAAAAGAATTTAAGCATTGGCGCAATTATTGTGGTGTTAATTGCTGCATTTTTTGGCATAGATTTACAACAGTTTCAGTCTGAAACATCAAGCGCGCCAACTACAAGCACTGCTCGCACATCGCAAACTGAAAAAGAGCAGTTAGACGTACAGCGAGATGCGCTGCAAGATGATGCTCAGGGTGTTCAGCTGATTGAACGTGCGTTTGAGCGCAAACAGAGCGATTTACAAGTCCGTGCGAGTGGGCAGGTCATTGCAGTGTTAGCGGATGACAACGAAGGCTCACGTCATCAAAAATTTATTTTAAAACTGAATAATGGGCAAACTGTATTGGTTGCACATAATATTGATCTTGCACCACGAATTACCAATATTGCAAAAGGTGATACTGTTGAGTTTTTTGGTGAATATGAATACTCAGATAAGGGTGGGGTGATTCACTGGACGCATCATGATCCAGCAAATAAACACGTGGGCGGATGGTTAAAACATCAAGGAAGAACCTATCAATAACGGTTCTTCCGATAACGAAAATAGGATATAGCGTTTAAATGCTCATAATGCTGTTTTTACGACGTGTTTTCCAAGAGGGTAGGATTTTACCTAAATAGGCATCCATGCACCAAATTGGGCCAATGAGAAGGAATTGGAGGTCTTTGAAGAATGAAGGCTTTTTCCCTTCAACTTTGTGACCATAAAACTGCCCAATCCACGCCAAAACAAAAATTGCGATATAAAAACCCATTCCAACAGGCAAAACATAAATCAGCCATGCCATTACCAGCATTAATGCTGCCATTGCAACTGCAAGAACCAAGTCTAAACGTGCATAAAAAATAAAACTGAGCACCAGAAGTAATGTTGTTAGTAAAGCGCTGAAATGCGCCAAGATGCCAACAATCGAAAAAAAGATCGTAGGTACGCACACCCAGTGAATTAATTTATTGGTTTTATTTTGATGGCTCTCGCTGTATTCATCTAGCCACTCGCTTACTGTCTTCATGTGCTACTCCTGTAGACCGATCATCCGTTGTTATTGTTTGACTGTCTAAAATATAACTGAGAACAGTGAGGCGGTCAAAACAGTATTCATATTTTCAAAATGAAGTGGCAACAAAATTTGTGTGGATCATCTTTGTGCAGACATGCATGGGATGACTGTAAATCTTACAGGCATTAAAAAAGCCACATTGCTGTGGCTTTCAAGTCAAATGTGAAGTCGTATAAGCGAATCTTAAGAGTTTGGACCGTCAATACGCTCAATGCTTACTTTGGCAGTACCTGCATTGGTGATGCCCAATTGTTTTGCAGCGCCATAAGAAAGATCGAGTACACGGTTGCCATGGAATGGACCACGGTCATTTACTTTAACTACAACGCTTTTACCATTGTTTTTATTGGTTACGCGAATATAGCAGTTTAGCGGCAGGCTACGGTGTGCAGCAGTCATTGCGTTCATGTCGAACGTTTCACCGCTTGCAGTTTTACGACCGTGGAATTGACGACCGTACCAAGATGCCATACCTGTTTGGCTAAATTTACGTACAGTGTTCGATGCCACTGTATTTAACTTTTCAATCACTGAAGGCTCTTCAGCAGGAATTTCAATTTTCGCTGCAATCATTTGACGACGGATTTGGTCGCCTGAACGTTCGGTGATTGAAAGGCTATTCAAATTTGAGAAATGTGAATTAAAACTTTGTGCTTCTTTGTTCAGTACACGCGCAGCTAGGCTAGATGACTCATTATCATTGTTGAATGATGATTGCACCATTTCAGCTTGCGACTGACTTAGGGCAACAGCTGCAGAAAGTGCAAGTAAGTATTTAAGTGAACTATGCATGGTTTGAACTCCTGAAGACAGAATTTTTAACTTATTTCGCTCTTAACTGATTGAAATAGTGGTAATCCTGTCTGTAATTTCACTTTTTCGACTACATTTGACGAAATGGATAATATTCATCCCTCACTAAAGGTGTCTAGTCTTTATACGAAAATAATGACAAAAAGTACCAAAAACCAACTCTATTTGATTAAAAAATAATCAATATTGTAACATTATATGTAAAAAGTTTGTTTTGTGATCAAATTGTCAAAAATATTTCTTGACTTTTTGATTTTATATTTAAATTTGTACTTAGCGACTCGCAATTTCAGTGCCCAATAACCACAGTGCAGTCGCATACATACGGCTACGGTTATAAGTCGTAATCACCTGAAAATTTGGGTAGGTTATATAGTAGATATGACCATAATTTTCTTGTAATTGAATGACATTGACCAAGTCGAGGTCATCTATTTGCACAATTGGATTCATTGGCATCACGCCTTGCGATTTTAAAACCCCATAAGGTGTTGGCAGGGTCAAATCTTTGGCAATGACACTGTCAGGATTGTTGCCTGTATATCGTGCAGCAAATGCAATGGGTTGATTGCGCTGCCAGCCATGTTGTGCCAAGTAGTTTGCAATGGAGCCAATGGCATCGACTGCCGAGTTGCGTAGATCAATATGTCCGTTGCCGTCATAATCGACCCCAAATTTTGGAATATTGCTAGGCATAAACTGCGGATAACCAACAGCACCTGCATAAGAACCAACAATTGAAGAAGTTGGCACACCATCTTTATATGACCATGCGATCAGTGCTGCGAGTTCATCTTTAAAGTATTCCGCGCGACGTTCATAACCAAAGCCTAAGGTGGCAAGGGCATCACGGGTTACAAAAGAGCCCTTATTGCTTCCAAAACCTGTTTCTACACCCAGAATCCCTAAAATAATGGATTGCGGTACACCAAATTGCTGTTCAGCACGATTGAGCGTGTCTGCATATTGTTGTTTAAAGCGCACACCGCGCTGAATAGTGCTTTCTGCAAGGAAATTGGTTTTATAGTCGTACCAAGGCTTACTTTCGCCTGGGCGGTTCATGATGTTGATGATATTGGGTAAGTTTTTAGAGCCTTCCATCGCCCAATCGACTTGTGCTGCACTCAAGCCATAGGTCTGCATGGTTTTTTGTTTAAAACTGGCATAAGACGGATGATTTTGGAAATCATTGGCCTGACAAAAACTGGTGATAGAAAATGCACCAATGAGTAAAGAAAGACGTTTTAGTTTGTTATAAAAATCAAGTTTGAACATATTGAGGAAAATTCCAAATTGATGATTTACACAACTTATTTATATGCAGTAAATAAGTTGCTACTTATATATGAAGAATAAGCCGCTATTGGGGCCAAACTGCGAAAGCGAAGTAAGCGGCTAAGATAGCATTCATGCGTGACTGGTTTGCAAAAACTTATACAAAAATAGACAAAGAATGTGTAAAAAGCGCGCAGGATTTGTAACAAAATTCAATCTAGGTGCAAAAAGTTATTCTTGATTGTGCAAAAGTTGCAGACATATCCTGATATTGCATTGCATATAAAAATGCCTGATCAAAATCAGGCATTTTGCACTTAACATGCAACAAAAGGGCTTAAAACGCATTATGAGTTAAACCCACTGATATTAATGATGGAATAAGGTGTCGTGATATTCCGCTAAAACCAAGAGTTCCTCTTTGGTTAAATTTGGGATGATTTTATCCACCGCAATATGGACAGCTTTAATTACCGCTGCTGCGCCAATATCTGCTGCTTTACGCTTAATCATGCCCAAATCGAGGGTTTTGTTAAAGTCGCTCATAAAGTGGCGTACCGTCGCTTCTGCAAACTGTTTATATAGTTCGGTTAAAGCAGCTTTGTTCACTTCATTGCCTGCTTGAATTTCGGCATAGTTGTGTTTCAGGTTGGTCACTAAACTTGCATCGAGCGTTTCACCTACACGTGCATTGCCTGCTGCATCTTTAAAGCTACTGCGCTCAGAAAATTCAATCGATTGTTTCACGACATCATTTGGCGCTTTGCTTAATAATTGTTTTAGGAGTACTGCAACGGTAGATTTGACATAGCCCGCAAGTTTTTCGGCAGTGTCGCGTTTATCGCTGGCAGGAAAACGACGTACCAACTCGGTTAAAATGGCATCAATGATTTCTTCATTAATCATTAATGCGGTTTTGTCGCGCAGTGGGTACAGCGGCTCACTTGAATTTTTTTTCTGTTGTGCAGTTTCAATCGTATTTAATAATTCTGCAGATGGAATGAATCCAAAAAATGGCATTGTTCAACCTCAATGTTGTTATTGTCGCGCTAAACGAATAGGGCGAGGCATCCATGTTAAGTCCGATACACGGCAAGGGTTAATGTCTAAACCACCACGACGTGTATAGGTTGCATATACCATCAGTTTTTCTGGTGCGAATTTTTGCCAGATGTCTGCAAACATCTGTTCCACACATTGTTCATGGAAACCATTATGCTGACGATAAGAAATAATATAAGCCAAAATACTGCGATAACAAGGTTTTTTGCCTTGATAACGGATAAAAACCGTGCCCCAGTCAGGTTGTCCTGTGACAGGACAATTGCTGCGTAATAAATGTGAGAAAAGTTGTACCTCTATATCTTCCGCTTGTTCTAAATCGAATTGCAATAAACTTGGGTCAGGATGCTGCTCTAAACGCTCAGGCGTGAGCTGATCAATACAAATACCTTCAGGTTGGCTAATTGCCAAATCATCAACCTTAAATAAAGTTAGCGTAACAGGTGCTTGTGCTGCAGCCGTTAAATCATGCTCAACAGTTTCAATGAAATTGGCTTCAGACTGAAAGCGAGTAAAGTTCATACTATTAAAGTAGAGCTTTAATGATTTTGATTCGATCAGGTTGGGGGATGAGGCAGGTAGCGTAATCCGACCAATCGCAACCTGTGGAACACCTGCGGTATTCAACCACGAAATTTCAAAAACGTGCCACCAGTCTTGCCCGAGTTGAATTCCCTCAACATCTGCATATTTTTCACGTGCAGCAGCACGTGAAATAGGGAACAAAATATCGGGTTGATATTCTGTAGGATAATTGGTGTCTTTACCAAGAAGAGATTGTTCAACACTCATTATTCACGCATTCCTGAACCACGAGAAAGTAAATGATAGGCAATACCATAAAGCACTGCACAGCATAGTGTAATCACAGATAATGAAATCGTCACGTTGACATCACTATGTCCTAAAATGCCGTAACGGAAAGCATTAACCATATACACCACAGGGTTAATTAAAGAGAGATTTTGCCAAAAAGGGCTTAAGGCACTAATGGCATAGAATACACCACCTAAATAAGTCAGTGGAGTCAGTACAAAAGTTGGAATAATAGAAATATCATCAAATGATTTGGCATAAACAGCATTAATAAAACCGCCTAATGAAAATAAAAAGGACGTAATTAATACGGTATAAATGGTAACAAACCAATTGGTAATATAAAGGTCGGTAAAGAATAGACTCATGGTGGTGACAATAATACCGACCAATACGCCACGACTAACACCACCCAAAACATAGCCCCATAAAATGGCATGCAAAGGTACAGGGCTCATGATTAGTTCTTCAATGCTTTTCTGGAATTTTGCACTAAAAAAACTTGAAGATACGTTGGCATAGCTGTTAGTGATGACTGCCATCATAATTAAGCCGGGCACAATAAATTGCATATAGCTAAAGCCGCCCATTTCACCAATACGCGAACCGACCAAATTACCAAAAATCACAAAGTACAAACTCATGGTGATGGCTGGCGGGAGCAAGGTTTGAGGCCATATGCGCATAAAACGACGAACTTCTTTATGCACTAAGGTATAGAGTGCAATCCGTAGTTGGGTAAAATTCATTGCGCAGCTCCATCTAAATTCTTTTCGACCATTTTGACAAATAACTCTTCTAGACGGTTGGACTTATTACGCATACTGCGCACGCGAATGCCTTGTGCTTCTAAAAGTTGGAATAAATCATTTAAGGTGTGAGCTTTATCCATAGTGACTTCTAGGGTCACTGCATCAATTAAGTTGAAACGTACACCAATAATATCTAGATGAATGGGTTGAATAGGTTCAGCCAAATCGAAAATAAAAGATTCTTCACTTAACTGGTTTAAGAAGTTTTTCATTGAAGTGTCTTCTTTAATCACACCACGATCAATAATCGCGATACGACGACACAACATTTCCGCTTCTTCTAAATAGTGGGTGGTGAGAATGATTGAAGTGCCTTTATCATTCATTTCTGTCAAGAAATCCCACATTGAACGGCGCAGCTCAATATCTACACCTGCAGTCGGTTCATCTAAAATAAGCAGTTTCGGTTCGTGCATCATGGCACGTGCAATCATTAAACGACGCTTCATACCGCCAGACAGCATACGCGCTTGAGTGGCACGTTTATCCCACAAACCCAGTTTTTCTAAATATTCTTCGGCACGTTGTTCGGCAACTTTTTTAGGAATACCGTAATAGCCTGCTTGTGTGACCAAAATATCAAAGGTCTTTTCAAACTGACCAAAGTTAAATTCTTGCGGTACTACCCCTAAACATTGCTTGGCTTGGGATGGTTGGGTATCTAGATTATGCCCAAAAATTTCGACAGTACCTGCC
Organism: Acinetobacter sp. Swhac1; assembly: GCF_013390985.1. Lineage (NCBI taxonomy): Bacteria > Pseudomonadati > Pseudomonadota > Gammaproteobacteria > Moraxellales > Moraxellaceae > Acinetobacter > Acinetobacter sp. Swhac1. The sequence goes on from NZ_JACASN010000012.1 coordinate 13,128, forward strand.
GTTTTTTTGGTAAGAGAACTGATGATGCTAATGGTTGTAGATTTACCTGCACCATTTGGCCCAAGCAGGGCGTAAAACTCGCCCTCAGGTACGCTCAAATTAATGCCCTTAAGCGCTTGGAAGCCATTTCGATAGGTCTTTGACACGTCCCTTAACGTCAATGCATCAGTCATGAAATTCTCACTTGAGGAATAGAGCTACTATTGTGAGCGATCCGCGTCAATAAACCAAGTAAGTTACATGGAATTCTATGTTGCAAGTTTGGAACATTGTTTAAAGCATAAGCATAAAAATACGTAACTTATATATAGTTGCTTTACCTTCAGCAATTTTTTGTTATGATGTGCAGCGCGCGCTCATAGCTCAACTGGATAGAGTACAGGTCTCCGAAGCCTGTGGCGTGGGTTCGAGTCCCGCTGAGCGCACCAAATTAGTATATAAGCATTGAGCTGTAATATAAAAAATAGTTGAAAAGTATATAAAAAATTAAGATAAACATTCGATCTTATTTGCCATAGCCTGATCACGTTTTTCAGCATATAAAACTCACATATTTTAAAACTGAAAAATCTGAGGGCAGCTTCGTGGGCTATATCGTTAAACTCATTCCAGAAAACTTATATTTTGTTCCGCATGATAATGAAATTGGTACCACGGAATTTCGCAGTAAAGCCGTCGCAGAAGGTTTGTTCTACGATTATGCTGAAGCAACAGCAATGGTAAAGCTATACAATAAAGATATGCTGCAAGATGTTGATTATGAAATTGAGTTAATTGAATAATCGTCGACTTCTTATTATTTGAAAGTATCGCCAAGTTATGCAGAAGCTAATCGCAAAGCTGGAGCTTTTAACCGCATAAAATTATGCCGTAACTGAAAATTAAATCAATTGAAATTTTGCTGTGTGAATGTGTTGAAATGTAGTGGGCTATTGCAGCAAAAAATAAGTTTCACTATATTAAAACTACAGTAGGTCATTCAATGTAATAGACGCTACGATGCAGTTGGACGGATCAATGACAGCTCGTTGAGTTTGTAACTCTTGTTCAAACAATAAAATCAGCACTAGCCTTCCAACATAAAAAAACTCGCAGCAATGCGAGTTTTTTCTGTGCTAGAATGAAAAACAAGCAAATTTACTGTGGTTTTGTAAGTTGTAAATAAAATTTTAAAAAATATGTGTTTGAATTTATTAGATAATTTAAATTTAGTTTAAAAAAAATACTACATTGTCAAACAATCTAACAACTCACTTTTTTAAAAAATTTATAAGCTATGGTATAAAAAATTTCCGTCAAGAAAAAGGGAACAACAATGACGCAAATCATCGATATTAAAGTTAAAGACCAATTTAGCCATATTTACGAAGCAAAAGCATTGCTACGTAATATCCCAGAAACTTCATTGGCAGCGGGTTTGGCACTATTTCACAAAATTGAACACATTATTGTGGAAGGTGAAGTGATTTTACCAAGCATCGAACTTTTGTTTGAAAGCCGCGAGTCTGATAGTATTTTCCGTGTGTTGGAGTAAATATTTGTGAGACTACTTTATTTTTAGAAAAGCTCATTTCGATGAGCTTTTTTGTGCGCAGGATTTTTAAAGCACACGTAAATAAAGTGCTCATTAAGTGTAAAACATATCGCTTTAAACCATCTGATCTTCTACAAGTTGGATATTTACATCGTATTTATCAAACTCTTGAATAATTTTTTGAATGACCGCTTGCCCAATGTCATCATCGGGTTGAAAACTCAACTCTTGATTGGTTTGACTATCAAAACATTCAATTTGCAAGATTTGCCAGAGCTGGGCATCTGTACTTTGTTGAATCACTATGCGTCGCGGTTGTAAATGTGCTGAAATTTGACGCGGCAACACATTGGTAATCGCTAACTGTATTTGGCTTTCCTGATCTTTTGGGCTTAAAAAGGTAATCACCCAATTGCCAACTTTACTGAGTTGCATTGGATTGTCATAAGCATCAAACGCTAAAAAAAATGCATGATTCATCATGACCCTGTGCCTCAACAATTCTGGAAAATACTATATCGCTGATTTTTATGAGTCGGGGCTATGCCGCTAAAGTCTTAGCTTTTATAGGGATAATGAATCTAAGGTTTAGATGTGGATTTATATGTGTTTTTAAAGTGTTGAAAAGTAATAAAAATAAATTAATCCATATATCCCTGAGCATGGTTTTAATTGTTAAAAAGACTTAAAACTAAGTAAAAAAATCTAAGCTTTAAGTCGGATTAAGCTTTTGTAGGGAGTGATTGATTTGCTGCAAAATCTGATTGAGTGCTTTTGGCGGCAAACGAGTTTCTTGTAAAGAGGTAATCCATTGCATTTGGCAGAGTTTTAAGCTGCGAATATCCTGCGCTTGTAAAATTCGCTGAATCAGTTGTTTTGCCATTAATCCACAATGACGCTGTAAAGTATCCATCATGAGAAATTTTACATCTTCAAAACTCAAGGCAGTAATTTCAGGCTGTATTTCTGCTTGTGGTTCAGGTTGTTCAGCGGGCTGTTCTGTATTAATGGCAGCTGCAACACGTGCTTCTAAATATGCAGGAACTGAATTTACTTGAAGATGTTGGGTGCGGATTGGTTCTGCCAAACTTTCAGCATGCGCTTGCGGGGTGCTGCTTGCAAGTTGGCTATGAATTTCTGTGCGCAAAGTGGTAGATGATGGCACTGGCGCTTGTTGCAGCAGAATGTTAGCCGTTTGCTCTTGTTGTTGCAATGTATCTTGCTCAAGCGCAGCAGGGGCAATTAGTTGCATATCTAATAGCTGTTCAATCAATTCAGGTGGTGCAAGACGTTGCTTGAACTGATCTCCGAGTAAATCAAAATCTTCAGTACCAATCAGTACCAATAAACGACGTTGACGTGCATTTAAATCACGTGTGCGCTGTTGTAATGCATCTAGACCGAGTTGAGTTTTTTGATAATTAAACATGAGCCTTAATTTATTTCCCCAATAAATTAAGGCAAAGCATAGACTTTGAAAATTACAATAATATGAATAATTTATGACAGCTAAATGCAATAAGATTCACTTGAAACATTTATAAAGTCAAAATGCTGGTATTTTCGAGCGCCTTGCGTAAGTAAGGATCTAAATCTTCTTGTCTTAATAACCATTGCACATAATCGGCAGGAAGGTCGGCAATTGCCGTACCACGATGTTTACCAAAATTGATAATTTGTGGAATACGTGCTTCTTCTGAGGCGATATAGAGTTCTTCAATACTTTGAATTTGTAGTTGATGAACTTCATGCATCAAAATATTGGCTGTTAAAATAATATCCATATCGGCACGATGCGCTTTTTTAATCATGTCACGCGCTTTTTCGCTGCCTTTGGTAATCATATAAATTAAAGCTGAAATATTGTGTGCTTCGGCGTTTGGCCATACGCGACGTGCAAGTGCCAAAGTGCAAATGGCTTTAATTTTAGAAGTATCCACACCACATTTTTCTAAAGCGCGAATATCGTAATCAATATTATGCCCAATGATATAGGTGGTTTCGGCAGGTAATTCAAAACTACTGTAATGCGGTTGATCAATTAAATCCGATTCTAAAATATGATGCACCGCCATCGCTGCGAATGAAATAGGCTCATCAACTTGATACAACTGATCGAAAATTTTACTTTTATCTAGACTGATTTTGCCATCTTGAATTTGAATGGGGGCGTAGGCAATCTCAATGGGTTGTCCATTTAAAGTATGGGTTTCAGTGTCGAGAATAATAGCCTGCATGTCCTGATTCGCTTGCGTCATTCAATAAAAATGCAATCTAACATTAGCCGCTGCGTATGACAAATTGAATTGAAATTTAATAGACAGCTGTATATGTGATCAATTTACTGATTTTTACCGTAAGTGTTTAATTTTAAATAAAATACACTTGCATATTAATTGTTGAAATCTTGCCTGATACGATAAAAAAGCGTACAAATAAAGATTGCGAAGGATGCAATTAATAAGAATATGAAGACAAGGGTAAGCAAATGAAAAAAATATGGTTAAGCGTGGCTTTGGCCAGCAGCAGTTTGTTTTTAACCGCCTGTAATGATGATCATGACGATACGAGTGTTGTGGTTGTTGAGGATGGTATTCCGAAATATAATTTTAGTGCCCCAGTCGTGAAAACAGAGCTTTATCGGGATCAGGGTGAAAATGCGAATAATCTTTTAAATGCAGTGAGTTCATCTAAAACATTGATGACATATAAAATGTTAGGTGTAAATGGACAGGAAACTCAGGCAACTGCACTTGTTTTTACCCCTCAAACAGTTAAACCTGCGGGCGGATGGCCACTTGTAGTTTGGGCACATGGCACAACAGGCGTGGCAGATGCGTGTGCACCGAGCCGTCAAGGTTTAAATGGAAATGAGTACTTCATTGCTAAACTATTGGCAGCAGGTTATGCCGTTGTTGCACCCGACTACGAAGGTTTAGGCGAACCGAGCGGTAAAGAATTACACCCATTCTTAAATTTAAAAAGTGCAGCTTATTCGATTACAGATGCTGTTGTCGCTGCAAGCAAGCTTTTGGGTAATACTGCAGAAACGCGCTGGAGTGTAGTTGGACATTCACAGGGTGGACATGCGGCTTTAGGTGCAGCGCAGTATGCATCGCGTGCGCAGTTAAATTATAAGGGTGCCATAGCTATCGCACCTGCATCAAATTTAGCGTTGGTATTGGCGGGTGGTGAACAAAAAGCAACTCAAGAGCCAGATGTAATAAAGAAAGTACAGACACTTGTGCCATTAGATACGTTTACTGCTCTAATTGCTGCGGGACTAAGAAATACTGCTCCAACCTTGCAATATTCTGAAATATTTGTATCACCAACAGATCAACTTGCTGCTCAGGCAGAGTCTATCTGTTATGAAACATTAGGTGGGAGTATGGCTCAGTCAATGCTAACGCATGTAAAGACGCATGGAACATTGGATGGTTATCCACGTACTCAACCAAATTTCATGACGACCATCCCTGAAGTTAAAGATTTCTTAACCCATGGTTCACAGCCATTAAAAGTGAAAATCAGCACGCCTATATTTATTTATCAAGGAACAGCAGATCCAACTGTACCGAAACAAGTCACGGATTACTTGGTTCAGTCAGCTCAAGGGATGGGAACTAAAATTCATTACGTCACTGATCATGATTTACCTGCAGAGCAAAAATGGAACCATGGTACTGTGTATGTGAATAATATGGATGAGATTGTTAAAGATGTGCAATCGTTAATGCCTATTCAATAAGTCATTGAATTACGATAAAGATTGATTTGACCTGAAATAGCTCGTGTTTTATCTGAAACATGAGCTATTTTTATGTAAAACTGAGCAAAGTTCATTCTATCAGTTCACAAACTTTATGCTACAATACGCGCCAATCTTAGCACGGCTTAAAAGCCCTAAATTAATAGGACCTCGCTAATGTTTGCCAATATTTCTATTGCCGAATTTGATCCAGAATTAGCTCAAGCGATCACCAATGAAGATGCGCGCCAAGAAGCTCATATTGAGTTAATTGCTTCTGAAAACTACTGCTCACCTGCAGTAATGGAAGCTCAAGGTTCAAAACTTACCAATAAATATGCAGAAGGCTACCCAGGCAAACGCTACTACGGCGGTTGCGAATACGTAGATATTATTGAACAACTGGCGATTGACCGTGCTAAAGAACTCTTTGGTGCAGATTATGCTAACGTTCAACCACACGCTGGTTCACAAGCAAACTCTGCAGTTTACTTAGCTTTACTTAACCCAGGCGATACTGTGTTAGGTATGAGCTTGGCACACGGTGGTCACTTGACTCACGGTGCAAAAGTAAGCTTCTCAGGTAAAACATATAACGCTATCCAATATGGTTTAAACCCAGAAACTGGCGAAATTGATTACGAAGAAGTTGAGCGTTTAGCGCTTGAACACAAACCACGCATGATTGTTGCGGGTTTCTCTGCGTATAGCCAAATTGTAGATTGGCAGCGTTTCCGCGACATCGCAGACAAAATTGGTGCTTATTTATTTGTAGATATGGCACACGTAGCAGGTCTAGTGGCTGCAGGTGTTTATCCAAACCCTGTGCAAATTGCTGACGTAACGACTACGACAACTCACAAAACATTGCGTGGCCCACGTTCTGGTCTAATTCTTGCGAAAGCAAACGAAGAGATCGAGAAAAAATTACAATCTGCTGTGTTCCCTGGTAACCAAGGTGGTCCATTAGTACACGCAGTTGCAGCAAAAGCAATTTGCTTTAAAGAAGCAATGGCGCCTGAATACAAAGCGTATCAACAACAAGTTGTTAAAAATGCGCAAGCGATGGCTGAAGTTCTTATTGAACGTGGTTATGATGTAGTATCTGGTGGTACGAAAAACCACTTGTTCTTGCTTTCTTTAATCAAGCAAGATATTACAGGTAAAGATGCAGATGCATGGTTAGGTGCTGCGCACATTACTGTAAACAAAAACTCTGTACCGAACGATCCACGTTCTCCATTTGTAACTTCTGGTATCCGTATCGGTACTCCAGCGGTAACTACACGTGGTTTTGGTGAAGCAGAAGTACGTGATCTTGCAGGTTGGATTGCAGACATTCTTGACAGCAAAGGTGACGAAGCTGTAATTAATACTGTAAAAGCAAAAGTTGAAGCTGTTTGCGCGAAATTCCCAGTTTACGCAAAATAAGCACAGCCTTGAGAAAAGCCCCTCAAGGGGGCTTTTTTTATGGATGTAAAAAATTGATTTTTCGTTCAATAAGCTGAATTTCTGTTATAACTTAAGCGTATTGAATATGATTGTAGGCAAGCTGATGATGACAGTATTGTCGGAATGACAGGAATAAAAGTAAATGATTAGACCAAAGATTATTATTTCAGAACAAGATTTGCACCGTTTGGAAACGATGCTTGAGCATCAACCTAAATTGACGCCAACGATGCAACATCTAGAAGATGAATTGGCACGTGCTGAAGTGGTTGCGCCACAAGATGTACCGAATAATGTGGTGAGCATGAATGCCCGCGCATTGATTACCATTGCACCTGCAAAAGAACCGACTGAAATTACCTTGGTTTATCCGCATGACTTTAAAGGTGAGAAAGGGCAGGTGAATGTGGTTGCACCTGTCGGGACTGCCATTTTAGGTTTAGCTGAAGGTCAGGAAATTGAATGGCCACAGCCCGATGGTCATATGATGAAAGTCAAAATTGAGAAGATTTTGTATCAGCCAGAGCGTGAAGGCGATTATTTATAATCTGTTTATCATCCTGCGTTAGGAACATTGAAAGCCATGTTGATCATGGCTTTTTTATGCACTGGTGTTTTGAATCAGGCATCTTGTGACTGATGTTATGCGAATCTATAAAAAAGCATTTAAGCAGATCGAAATAAAAAATTGCAAAATATTACATGACCTTAGCCGAAAAGCACGTACTATAAAATCATGTAAAGAGGGTTGTGATGGTCTATGGCTCAGTTTGAAGTGTTACTGCCTTTGCAAGAGATTACGGTGGATCGTGCAGAGCTTTTGGCGATTCAACGCAATGATTTAGTTCCGTTGTTGAATGATCAATATCGTCTAAATCATTATGCAGATCAGGTGATTCAAGCGCAGTCAGTTTTATTGGATGGGGTGGATCCACATTTAACTCAGCAATTGAGTGTGACCATTGAGCAGTTGATTCAGGCGCTTGGCAAATCTAAAAAAGTGTTAAAGCAACGTAAGTTTAATGCACTACAAAAGTGGCTAGGCATAGATTTGGAATATGGCGCGGGGCAAGTGCAATATTATAAAAACCTAGATCATTTATTAGGACAAGCAGATCGTTTAAGCCAAAAGCTGCAAATCGAAATTCAGAAATCACAATCACGTTTTCAGCAGTTGGTTGGTTTGCGTGAGCAAATGGCGAAATATATTCAAGCTGCCGATGAATTTTTATTGGAATATCCACGATTTGTGCGCAATCAGCATCCTTTGGATAATTTTAGCGAACGACTGGCCAAGAAAATTTATAGTTTAAAGACTTTGCAAAGTAGTAATGATATTGCGATTACTCAAATGCAACTTTCACAGCAACTCTCTTTTAGTTTGTTAGATCGCTTTAAAGAAGCGCAGCAGGTACTCATTCCTGCATGGCAATATCATGTCAAACAAAGTCAGCAAAGTGGCTCACACAGTCAGCTAGAAAAGCTGGATCAAAGTCGTGAGCATTTAATTAAGACATTAAGAAAATCCTTAGAAAAACCTGCGCAATCATAAGGCATGGTTTTGATTAGATAGAGGCGAAATATGACAACTTCTGAACAACGCAACGTCGCTGTGCAAGTGAGTGATGAACAGACTCAGCAACAATTTCAGCAACTCAATTTGCAGGAAATTGGCTTACAGCCTGATGACTTTCAGGAGGTGCTGGCTGCGCGTAAAGAATTAAGCGATCTTAGCCATCATTCGGTTGCAGAATATGGCAAAAATATCGCCACTAAAACGTCAAGTTATACCGATGAGCTTTTAGGTTTGGTGCAAAATAAGGATTTGGATGTCACAGGGCAAAAGCTGAATCAGGTGGTGCAGGTTGCACAGCAGTTAAATACCAACAGTATTTTAAATCCAAACAAAAGCAGTGGCTTTTTGGGTGGTTTATTCAATAAGTTAAAAGGCGCTAAACAAAGTTTTGATCAAAACTTTAACAGCACCAAAGCGCAAATTGATAGTCTGGTCACAGAAATTGAAAGCTCACAAAATGGTTTAAAAAACCGTGTAGATACACTGGATAAAATGTTTCATGGTGTGCAAGATGAATATAAACAATTGGGGATTTATATTGCAGCAGGTAAGTTAAAACAGCAGGAAATTCAGCAGCAAATTTCTGAATTTTCCGCGCAGCCGCAGGATCAGACCACGACTCAAAAAATTTATGATCTCAATCATCTTGCTAATAATTTAGAAAAGCGGGTGAGTGATTTGCAGTTGTTGCAACAATCTGCCATGCAAACTTTGCCGATGATTCGGATTATCCAGTCCAATAATTTAATGTTGGTCGATAAATTTTATGCGATTAAAAACATTACCTTACCTGCGTGGAAAAACCAGATTAGTTTGGCGATTTCTTTAAATGAGCAGAAAAACAGTGTGCAACTGGCCAACAGTATTGATGATGCCACCAATGAATTGCTGCGCCGTAATGCAGATTTATTGCATCAAAACTCGGTTGATACTGCCAAAGCCAATCAGCGTTCGGTGATTGATATTGAAACCCTTGAACACGTACAAAATACCCTCATTAAAACAGTGAACGATGTGATCCAGGTACAAAAAGAAGGCATGCAAAAACGTGCAGAAGCGACTACGCGTTTGCGAGCCTTACAGGAGAATCTGAATCAATTGGTGATTGGTTCAAGTCAACAGTCTGGTCAATAAATGCATTTTGACAATGACTTCATTTAATCTGAAATTTACCTGATAAGGAGTCGGATTTGCCCCCACTCGATGAATATGCCATTCAGCCACAGCAGCTAAAAACAGGTGTTGTGGCATTACAGCAGCGTCAAAAAAAGCTCAGTTTTTTGGCTGTGCTGTCTATGACGGTGGTGCTTATATCGGCAATTGGCTTTTTTATTCAGCAAGATGTGATTTATAGCTTCTTTGGTTTAAGCACTGAAGTTCAGCAATTACACATGCCTGCAAGTGTCGATGCGACTTTGGCAAATTTAGGGCAGCAACCTGATTATTTTTTCAGTTTGTTGAACTGGTTGGGTTGGTTGATTTTAAAACTGTCGGTGTCATTTATTGGTGCATTCGTTCTAGTTCATCTACTCAAGAAAATTCGTTTTTTTTATATTCGCTTTCAGTCCTTTGTTTTGAAATTTGTAGCTTGGTTGCTGAGTTTTATTTTACTTTGGTCGGCATTGAGTTATGTTCAGCATGACCGACAAGATGATACACAGCAGGTATATGCCAAAATTGTGCATTATGAAAAGCACATTCAAGAAAGTGAATTGGCGCGTTATTTACAAAATGCAGAAATGGCAGCGCCTGTTAAAGCCTATTTGTTGGCGCAAACGGCATTGATGCATCATCCCGCAGATAAAGATGCAGCCATTCCGCAAGTGTTGACCTTGGTCAAAGCAGAGCAGCAAGATCCGCAATTTTTACATTATGGATTTAAACCTGAACAATTATGGACGATGCAGCAGCAAGTTTATGGCAAAGCTTTAACGCCTATGGCGCAAAGCGTACATAAGCAAGTGCAGCAAGCACAGCAATTAAATACGCTGGTTTATTATATGAATCTCGCGGTTATGGCGCTTATGTTAATACTGTCTGCGGTACTCTGGTTTTTATCGCGACATTTACAGCAGCGTATTCTGCGGATTCAACAACAACTTGAATAAAAAATGATTAGGCTCAATTGCTTAAGGCAGACATTCAGTTTTTATGTTAATGTCTAAATTGAATAGCTTTAGGTATTTTAAATGAAATAGTAAGCTTGAAACTCACTATCATTTAAAAAAACGATCATAAATATAAAAATAAACCGTTTCCCCTATGTAACTATTTTTCGTAAGATGACATCAACAAATAAATTTACTCCCTTGGAGACGTTAGCCATGTTAGACCAAAATACTTCTACACAACTTAAAACTTTATTAGAACGTCTTGAAAGCCCAATCGAGCTTGTCGCGACTTTAGATGGTTCTGATAAATCTGCCAAAATTAAAGAATTGGTTGAAGAAATTGTAGCACTTTCGCCACAAGTTACTGCACGTTTTGACGGTAACAACGCACGTGCACCAAGTTTTGGGATTGCAAAAGTAGGTGAGCAACCGCGCGTATTCTTCGCAGGTTTACCAATGGGGCACGAGTTCACTTCATTAATTTTGGCTTTATTGCAAACTTCTGGTTATGCACCAAAAGTATCGGATGAAGTATTAACGCAAATCAAAGAATTGAATCTTTCATCTCACTTTGATGTGTTTGTATCGTTGAGCTGCCACAACTGTCCAGATGTAGTACAAGCTTTGAACCTCATTGCGATTTACAACCCTGGCACAACAGCAACCATGATTGATGGTGCATTCTTCCAAGAAGAAGTTGAGCAGCGCAAAATTATGGCTGTGCCGATGGTATTCCAAGATGGCAACCACATTGGTCAAGGTCGTATGACTTTGGAAGAAATTATAGCTAAATTAGATACAGATTCTGCGAGCAAAGATGCAGCGAAACTGAATGCCAAAGAGGCGTTTGATGTCTTGGTAATTGGTGGCGGCCCTGCAGGGAATACATCTGCAATCTATGCAGCACGTAAAGGTATTCGTACAGGTATTGTGGCTGAGCGGATGGGCGGTCAGGTGATGGATACCATGGATATTGAAAACTTCACTTCTATCCAAAAAACACAAGGTCCAAAGTTTGCGGCAGAAATGGAAGCGCATGTGCGTGAATACGATGTCGATATTATGAATCTACAAAAAGTATCTGCCATTAAAGGTGCTGATGAAACTGCCAATGGTTTGGTCGAAGTGACTTTGGAAAATGGCGCAACACTTGAATCGAAAACGGTGATCTTGTCTACAGGTGCACGTTGGAGAGAGATGAATGTACCTGGTGAAGCAGAATACCGTACCCGCGGCGTGGCATACTGCCCACACTGTGATGGCCCGTTGTTTAAAGGCAAACGTGTTGCAGTGATTGGTGGTGGTAACTCAGGTGTAGAAGCAGCGATTGACCTTGCAGGGATTGTAGAGCATGTGACTTTGGTAGAGTTTGATACTAAATTACGTGCAGACCAAGTCTTGCAAAACAAATTGAACAGCTTGCCAAATACTACTGTAATTACCAATGCATTATCGACTGAGGTGATTGGTGATGGCGCACAAGTGACTGCATTGAAATATAAAGACCGTGCGACAGATGTTGAGCATACTGTTGAACTTGCAGGAATTTTCGTACAAATTGGTTTATTACCAAATACGGACTTCTTAAAAGAGTCAAAAGTAGAGCTGACGAATCGTGGTGAGATTGTGATAAATGAGCGCAATGAAACCAATGTAAAAGGTGTATTTGCGGCAGGTGACTGTACAACTGTACCGTACAAGCAAATCATCATTGCAACAGGTGAAGGCGCGAAAGCATCACTTTCAGCATTTGATTACATCATCCGTTCAGGTCAATAAGTCTGAACGAATACATCTGAATACGCGGATTAACCATCCTTAAATTGTATTCGCTAAAAAGATAGCGCCTGAGTTCCCCAATACTCAGGCGCTATGTTCAGTAAAGTGCGTTATCGCACAGTATTAAAAGTTTATTTATTCTATTTTTGGTTTTAAGAACTGAGTCGGCTAACAACTCAGTTCTTTTTTTATTTTTTAGCATCCAGTTTGATTTACAGCAGTTAGATTCATTTCAGTCTAATTAGCCTTATTATTTTGTCCAAATAAATTCAACTGATTAAACTTTTCCTGTAGCTGCTCTTTGGTTTCGACATGCTCAGGATGCGGAATAATACATTCAATTGGGCAGACTGAAACGCAGGTTTGATAGTCATAAAACCCAACACATTCTGTGCAACGCGCCACATCAATTTCATACACCTTTTCACCCTCATAAATTGCTTCATTCGGGCATTCGGGTAAGCACATATCGCAATTGATGCATTGGTCGGTAATCAGGAGTGCCATCGCAATACTCGCTTAGTTTATTGCCACTTAGTTGGCTTGATAAGCCAACGATGAGGCAGAAATATCTGCAGTCGAATTTGGTAAGTTGCGAATCAGCAGGGCATAACGCATATCGACATCTGCAGGTATAGGGATTTCTACAATATGCCCTGAACCTTTGGCATCTTCAATCAGATTGCCTTTTTTATCTTTAATTTCAGTTAAAGTGAAATAGATATTGCCTTGTGGCGTCATCAATTCTAGAGAATCGCCCACTACAAAACGGTTTTTTACATCAATTTTAATGTAGTCACCATTACGTTCTAAGACTTCACCACAAAATTGCTGATGATCAAAACTTGATGAACCTGTTTCGTAGTTTTGGTATTCGCTGTGCACATGACGACGCAAGAAACCTTCGGTATAACCACGGTTAGCTAGGCCTTCTAATTGAGTCATTAATGCAGGGTCAAATGGTTTGCCTGCAAGTGCATCATCAATGGCTTTACGGTAAATTTGTGCAGTACGTGCGCAGTAGAAATAAGATTTGGTGCGACCTTCAATTTTTAGTGAATGGATGCCCATTTTAGTTAAACGGTCAACGTGCTGCACTGCACGTAAATCTTTAGAATTCATAAAGTAAGTGCCGTGTTCATCTTCTTCGGCAGCAAACATATCTTCGTCATTACGTTGTAATAACACAGGCTCGTTAAATTGATGCTGTGCCTGCATGTGTTGTTCATCTGCATCGGCAGTTTCAGAAAGATTTTTGACAGGAATTACGTCACCTGTTTCATCTTCTTTTGCATCGTGAATTTTATATTCCCAACGGCAGGCATTGGTACATGCGCCTTGGTTGGCATCACGTTTATTCATATAGCCTGAAAGCATGCAACGACCTGAATAGGCCATGCACAGCGCACCATGCACAAATACTTCAATTTCCATGCCAGGCACGTTGTTTTTAATTTCTTCAATTTCATCAATCGACAATTCACGCGAAAGAATGACACGGGTTAAACCCATATTTTGCCAGAATTTCACCGTTGCCCAGTTCACCGCATTGGCTTGTACCGATAAATGTACAGGCATGTCGGGGAAATTTTCACGCACCATCATAATCAGACCTGGGTCAGACATGATCAGCGCATCGGGTTGCATGGCAACCACAGGTTCTAGGTCACGAATAAAGTTTTTGAGTTTGCTGTTATGCGGTTGGATGTTCACCACCACATAAAACTTTTTGCCTAATTCATGTGCTTCTTGAATACCAATTGCTAAGTTTTCATGATCAAATTCGTTATTACGCACGCGCAAACTGTAACGTGGCTGACCTGCATAGACTGCATCTGCACCATAAGCAAAGGCATAGCGCATGTTTTTTAAAGAACCAGCAGGAGAGAGAAGTTCGGTGACGTGGGAAATGGTCATGATCAAAAAGCAATAGCAGAAATATGGCTTTATTGTATGAATCTAAATTTAGGATTCAACCTAGTAAATAGCTCGGGATTCAGAAGAAAACTTGTGCTGAAACGCTGGGGCTAATCTTGATATAGAAAGTTCCTCATCCTGAGCTATACAAAACGCACGAGAAGGGACTTTCAATACCAATTTGACAGATTGCTTATAATCAATTTCTGATGGATGAAAGCGTGTTAACGTACACGTTGCCCATGTTTATCAATCACCACTTCACCATCTTCTTTGCTGAAGCTTTTTAATTGTGGTTGAGTGAGCAAGTCTAAGACCAGTTCAGAAGGGCGGCACAGTTTCACACCTAACTCGGTCACGACAAATGGACGATTAATTAAAATCGGATGCTCGACCATCAATGCAATTAATTCCGCATCGCTGTGTGAGCTACCTTCAAGTTGCAACTGTTCGTATGGTTCTACATTTTTGCGGATTGCATCGCGCACGCTTAAACCTGCTTGTTGAATCATGCTAGTAAGTTCAGCTTGTGTAGGTGGGGTTTTTAAATATTCAATAATTTCAGGTTCTTGTCCTGTATTACGAATTAATTCTAAAGTATTGCGTGACGTTCCACAGGCAGGGTTATGAAAAATTTTGATGGTGTTGCTCATGCGTAGTGACTCGTTTTAGGTCGATAAAATTTCAATATTGCATTTATATATGGATATGCGTATATTCGCAATAGTTAATATTGAAGTGCAGATAAAAAATGAATCAAACTGATTTTTTTAAATGTTTGTCAGACCCAACCCGACTGGACATTCTGAAATTGGTGATGGCTCAACACAATATTTGTGTATGCGAATTGACAGAACAATTGCAGTTAAATCAACCGAAAATATCACGTCATTTGGCGTTGTTACGGAATTTATCTATTTTGCTAGATCAACGTCAGGGGCAGTGGGTGTATTACCGTTTGAACCCAGATTTACCCGAATGGGCGTTTGCTGTTTTAAATATTATCGCGCAGCAAGATGTCAGCCCGATGACGCACATCAACCCTACAATTGCAACACATTGCGAGTAAGCACATGGCACAGTCCAAACTTTCTTTTTTAGATCGTAATCTGACCTTATGGATTTTTATTGCCATGGGGCTAGGTGTTGCGATTGGCGTGGTATTTCCTGCAGTATCGGCAAGCTTAGATCAAATGAGTGTGGGAACAGTCAATCTTCCCATTGCGATTGGTTTGATTTTGATGATGTATCCACCATTGGCAAAAGTCGATTACGCAGCTTTGCCAGAAGTGTTTAAAGACCGCCGAACCTTGTTGTTGTCTTTGGTACAAAACTGGTTGATTGCTCCGTGTTTGATGTTCGCTTTGGCGATTATTTTCTTGCAAAACTATCCTGAATATATGACAGGTTTGATTTTAATTGGTCTGGCACGCTGTATCGCGATGGTCTTGGTCTGGAACAACTTGGCTTGTGGTGATAACCAATACGTGGCTGCATTAGTTGCGTTTAACAGTATTTTTCAGATTGTATTCTTTAGTACTTATGCATGGCTGTTTCTGAGTTTCTTGCCGCCGTATTTTGGCGTGGCAGGACAAGTGATTGATGTTGGTTTTTGGACAATCACCCAAGCTGTTTTAATCTATTTGGGTATTCCTTTTTTGATGGGCTTTTTAACACGCTTGATTTTAGTGAAAAGCAAAGGCTTAGATTGGTATCAAACGTCTTTTTTACCCAAAATTAGCCCATTTAGTCTGTTGGCATTGCTATTTACCATTGTGGCGATGTTCGCACTAAAAGGCGCAGAAGTACTGAGCTTGCCGATGGATGTTTTACGCATTTCCATTCCATTGATTATTTACTTCGTTGCCATGTTCTTTATTAGCTTCTTTATGAGCAAATGGATGGGCAATGATTATCCACGGACGACCGCCATTTCCTTTACCGCAGCAGGGAATAATTTTGAATTAGCACTTGCTGTTGCCATTGCAACGTTTGGCTTGGCTTCTCCCGTTGCATTTACCACGATTATTGGCCCTTTGGTTGAAGTGCCTGTGTTGATTGCTTTGGTGAGTGTGTCTTTATGGCTGCGTAAAAAGTTTTATCAAAATGAGTCGATTGTCAGTTCAAAGTAATTTTCTTCATTTTGAGGTTTAAGATAAAAACATGGGCATGCGTTGCCCATTTTAGTTTTAAGAGTATGCAGCATGGTATTACCCAATATTGATTTAGATTTATTGCCTACACCAAGTTTTGAACAGGTGCAGGCAAAGCCGTTGAACCATCCGCCACGTATTTTATTGATGTACGGTTCAAACCGTGAGCGTTCTTATAGTCGTTTGGCGGTACAGGAAGCGGGCAGAATTTTGGAGCACTTTGGCGCTGAGGTAAAAATTTTCCATCCCAAAGGTTTGCCTTTACCTGAAGATGGCGATGCTTCACATCCCAAAGTTCAAGAGCTGCATGAATTGTTGGCGTGGGCAGAAGGTATGGTTTGGTGTAGCCCAGAACGTCATGGTTCAATGAGTTCGATTTTCAAAGCACAAATTGACTGGATTCCGCTTGCCGCGGGCGCAATTCGTGCCACACAAGGTAAAACGCTTGCTTTAATGCAAGTGTGTGGCGGGTCGCAGTCATTTAACAGCGTCAATCAATTGCGTATTTTAGGACGTTGGATGCGGATGATCACCATTCCCAATCAGTCTTCTATTCCTAAAGCCTTTTTAGAGTTTGAGGAAGATGGCCGCATGAAAGCGTCTAGCTATTACGACCGTATTGTCGATGTGATGGAAGAGTTATATAAATTTACTTTGCTGACTCGCGGGCAAGCAGCATATTTGGTAGATCGTTATTCTGAACGTGTGGAAACTGCCGAGCAGCTATCGAAGCGTGTTAATCAGAAGTGTTTATAATCCAATTTTAGATACGTAAATACTGCATTACAAAAGGCTTAGAGAGCGATTATTCGGCTTCAAGTCGCTTTAAAATCTGACAATCATCAATGGTTGTTTGCGTGGTGCAGGCTTGTCTAAGTTGCTGAAGTTGTAGCTGAAAATGCTGCAACTCGGCAATTTTATCTTCTACATGCCTTAAATGTTCATCAATCAATTCATTCACAGCGCAGCAGTTTTGTTTCGGCTGTTTTTCTAATTCAATTAAGGCTTCAATTTCTTTTAAGTTCATATCTAAAGCACGGCAACGCTTAATAAAAATCAAACGCTTGAGTGCCTCATCGTTGTAATAGCGATAATTATTTTCGGCACGAAAGCTTGGGGTGAGTAAGTGTTTCTTTTCATAAAAACGAATTGTATCTGTGCTGACTCCAACTTTTTTAGCTAATTCATGAATTAAATATTGTGCCATACTTGACCTTGGACTAAGTCTATAGTTTTAAATGAGCATAATCGAAACAGTTTCATTTTGAAAGAAGGTGTGTCTATGGCATGTACGTGTAGTCATGAACCTGCGCCAATCAAACCGAATAGTAAATTTAGAACCGCGTTATGGATTGCATTGGTGATCAATCTCAGCATGTTTTTTATCGAGTTGATAGGTGGTGCCTATGCCCATTCATCATCCCTATGGGCAGATTCACTGGATTTCTTTGGAGATGCTGTCAATTACGGGATTTCACTTGCGGTGTTAAGTGCAAGTTTGTATTGGCGTGCTACTGTGGCTTTGGTCAAAGGCATCACGATGGCCTTGTTTGGTGTGGTGGTGATGGGCAAGGTTATCTATGCCTATATACAGGGTATTCCACCTGAAGCCATAACCATGGGTATTATTGGGATCATCGCCTTATTAGCCAATGTGGTTACTGCATTGATTTTATATGCATTTCGAGATGGTGATTCGAATATGAAATCGGTGTGGTTATGTAGCCGTAATGATGCGATTGGTAATTTCGCAGTTATTTTGGCGGCAGTGGGTGTATTTGGTACGGGTAGTTTGATTCCAGATCTTGTGGTAGCCGTGATTATGGCGAGTTTGGGCTTAACAGCGGGGTATCATGTGATTCAGCAAGCTTTGGCTGAACGAAGAATAAATGTACCAGAATAAAGAATAAACGTAAAAAGCACTCCATCTGATTTGAGTGATTTAGATGGAGTGCTTTTAATTTTTTGTAGTCGCAATAATTTTAAAATTTGAAGTAAAAATAACGATAAGTTATTCCAAATTGCTATTTACAAAAAATAATATATAACTAAAATTAAAAATAAATTGATGTATTTAAAAATAATTTACACGATGAATGATATTTAATTTTTTTTAAATTGAGGGTTAAATGAAACTAATTAAATTATTTTCTATAGCAAGCCTGATTGCTTTGGCTGGCTGTAGTTCTAAAGTAGTGACTTATGATACTGCAGGGCAAGTGATTGGTTCATGTGTCGCTACACAGGGCTTTATTTTGGGGGCTAAAGCTGTGTGTTATGGTGGTGCCAACATACAAGGCATTAACTATTCTAAAGTAGATGAGCGCACGGGTTTATTGCCAACCATACCAAATAATTCGCAGATTTCACTGCAACAAGACTAATTTTTTAGAGGGGTAATACAATGAAAATTTCTAGTTTAATCGCATTAACAGCGGCTATTTTGATGACAGGTTGTGCTTCAAAAGTGACAACTTATGATTCGAGTGGTCGTATGATTGGTTCATGTCAGGCAGAGCGTGGGTTTGTAATTGGTGGTGGTGCACACTGTGAAGGACGTGCTAACCAAGAAGGTCGCAGTGTACGTTAATTGATGCTAATGACAAAAAACCGAGCTATTTAGCTCGGTTTTTTTAGATTCAACAGCTTTTATTTTTCAACGAAAGCACGTTCAATCACGTAATCGCCCAATTCACCCATACGTGGTGATTCTTTTAAACCATGTTGGTCAAGTAATGCTGCAACATCTTTTAAGAATGCAGGGCTACCACATAACATGGCACGGTCAGTTTCAGGGTTAAAACGTGGTAAACCAATTTTTTCAAAGATTTCACCCGATTCAATTGCCGTGGTCACACGTCCTTGGTTTGGATATTCTTCACGTGTAACGGTTGGGTAATATACCAGTTTTTCACGAATACCAAGTTCTTGGAAAAACTCGTGATTTGGTAATTCATTTAGAATTAAATCTTGATAAGCCAATTCAGAAATGAAACGTGTACCGTGAACCACAATCACTTTTTCAAAGCGTTCATAAGTTTCAGGGTCGCGGATGGTTGCCAAAAATGGAGCTAGACCTGTACCTGAAGAAAGTAAGTATAGGTTTTTACCAGGATTTAAATCATCCAGTACCAAAGTGCCTGTAGGTTTTTTAGAAACCAGCAATTCATCGCCCACTTTTACTTTTTGTAAAATAGACGTTAAAGGGCCATCAGGTACTTTAATTGAGAAGAATTCTAGCTCTTCTTCATAGTTAGCACTGGCAATCGAGTAAGCGCGCATTAAAGGCTTGCCATTTACTTCCAGACCAATCATCACAAATTGACCGTTTTTAAAACGTAGTGCGGTATCGCGAGTCGTTTTAAAACTGAATAAAGTGTCATTCCAGTGGTGTACGTGAGTAATCTTTTCGACGTTGAAAGCAGCCATTAAAGGTCTCAATAAATTATCAAATTAGAACAGCTTGCTATTCTAATCTAAAATCATTCTCTATAAACTGAATATATTTAATTGAGCTTATCAGAAAAAGTGATGAAGACTGATCTAAAAATGCCAATAATCGGATTTATGCACTCTCCCTACCGAGAAAAATTTGGTATTCCTCGTCAACCGAATCTGGTACAAGTCGAATCGTATATTGAAATGCAGGCGCCTTATAACGATGTGTTGGCATTTGAAGGGATCGAAGCGTTTAGTCACTTATGGTTAATCTGGCAATTTCACGACAATAAAAACCAAACCGATGCTCATCCAACCGTACAGAAACAGCAAAACCCCTGTTTTCGTGCACAAGTGCGTCCGCCACGTTTGGGTGGTAATCAAAAAATAGGTGTGTTTGCGACGCGCAGCATGTATCGACCTGCACCCATTGGTTTGTCTGTGGTGCAATTTAAACAGGTCAAAAAAGTGGGTAAGTCACTGCGAGTTTATGTGACAGGGGCAGATTTACTGCATGGCACGCCTATTTTGGATATTAAACCTTATATCCAATATTCAGATGCTGTGCCTGATGCACAAAGTGGTTATGCGCAAGATGAACCCATAAGAAAAACAGTGCTATGGATGGACACAGCAGAAGCGCAAAAAAATCAGTTACTCGGCTCAGGCGTATTGCAACCACAAATTGTGCAGGAATTGGAACAGGTCTTGTCTTTAGATCCACGACCTGCATATCAGGATGATGCTGAACGAATTTACACCATGAATTTTGCAGATTTTGATGTCAGTTTCCGTGTTGATCAGCACGCAGTACATATCCTAAAAATTGTTTTAATCGCTGTCGATTAAACCAGCATATATAAAATAGCCACCAACGCCAGCATGTGCAGAATTTGGGCAGGGGCGAAATACAGTGCAAAGCGCAAACCACCAATGAGCGCGGCATTGACGCATTTGGCAATCGCATGTGCCACCACACCTAAAATTAAGGCATACAAAAGTACCTGCTGGCTCGGTGGACCTTGCATCACCACGGTTGCAATTGCGGCATGAACCTCAAATAACGAGGCGAGCAGGGTACCAATGATTAAACCTGCATCCCCAAGGGTTTGTTCCAAGCCGTATACCATCGCTTGAATTACGGTCAATGTCGCCACAATAATTGCGGCTTCTTTAAGGCTAAACATACGGGTATCGGTTTCTGGCTTTGCCGTTGCCGTACTTTTATGTTTTTTGAGCAACCAGACACCCGCTACAACCAAAATCGCGATTCCGACCAAACTTGGAATAATTAATAACTTAAACCAAATCAGATTGACACCCGCCACAATAATCAACATTTGCGCTAAAGTCGCCACGCAAGACATCAGCGCTGCACCTGCGTTGGCACGTGCTTCACCACGACCTGCGCGTACTTCCATGCCTAAACTGGCAATGGTTGCTGTGCTTGATACAAAACCTGAAGCAATCGCAGACAACATGAGGGCATTGCTGCTTGAGAGTAAGCGCTTAGCGATATGCGCTAAAGCCTGCACACTTAAAATTAAAATCAATAATTTTAAAATCACATAAGGATTAAGTACATTGCCCCATAGTGCGGTATTGGGTGTCAGCGGCAAGGCAATTAACACCAAAGCCAGTAAGAACAAGCCATCACGTAGTTCAGCTTCGGTAATCCACTGACTGACAATGCCATGCATGGTGTGCTTGGTCATGAGTAAACCTGTCAAAATGACCGATAAACCTGCTGCCAATGGAATATTCCATAAACACAAGGCACCAATAAAATAGGTCATGACGAAGGCCAGTTCTGTGGTTGCACCTGGGTCATCTTCCGCTTGATTTTTGAGGGAATATAAGCCTATTCCGCCAACAATCAGTGCGCCTACAATGGCAATGCTCATGCCCAATAAGAAGCAAATTGCACCTAATAATGCGCAAATTCCAAAGGTGCGTACGCCTGCAAAATGATGATGTTGTCCATTTTTTTTACTGCGTTCGCGCTCTAATCCAATCAGTAAGCCACAGCCGAGTGCTGCTGCAAACATGGTGAGCAGTTCGGGAAATGCCGCATTGAGCAGGAGAGGGTGGAGATTTTGGTTCATATTCTTCTGGAAATTTTTATATATTCTTATTTTATATGAGTTATAGTATATTCAAAATGTATATCAATAAAATATAAAAAAAGGTGGTTATTTGCATAACCACCTCTGTAAAAAAATTATTTTAATTTTTGTGCAATATCAATTGCTTGGCTTGCAGTGCTGTTGAATAAAGTACATTCCTTTTCAAGAGATTTAATATAGTTTTCTTGGAACCTAATTTGGTAAGCATCAGGAGTTGGCTCACTTTGTAACTCTTTTAAAATCTCACGTTCGTTTTGAATGTCAGAACTAAGTGAGTATGTTACACCTTGACGATGATAGTCACCAATTAAATATTCATTCTCTATATTTAATAAAGCAGTTGTTCCATAATTTGGGTCAGTTTCTTTGCTCAAATAGAGAGGATAATTACCTAACTTAGAGGTATTGTAATTACCACTACCAAAATATGACTCAGGAGAGTCTATAGTATTAAAATCGTTGCTTTCAAAATATGAGGTATTGGTAGAACTTGATGTACCTCGTAGGCAATATGAACCTTTAGGGAAAGTTTGTCCTTTTAATGTATCGCTGTATAACTTGTCAAAAGTACCACCTGCATCATTTAAACCGCTATAGTGTGAAAATGTATCAATATATTCACTCATAGGTTTTGATGCTAGATCGACTAATTCAAAGTTTTCTGTGAGTTGTAGATCTTTAGCGTTTGTTGGAGAATATGGAGTTATAACCCATTTTGAATTGCTTTGACTTATAAGTGTGCCAAATTTATAGCCAATTTGAGTTTTTAGCGTTGAAATTTCATAGAAGCTATTTGCGGTGACATAATATGATGCAACTTGTGAAATATCAAATACATCGGTTGCATTAGCAAGATATTCTGGATTGATATACAGTTCGTTATTTTGGATTGTGAATTTTATTTTAGTAAATAAATTCTCTGCGTCTGCCTGATCGTTGCTAGCGTAGCTCGCCCATTCTGTTTCATTTAACTGAACATCTTTGCCTTGGTAAGAACTATCACCATCACTTCCACCACCACAAGCCGTCAATGTAAAAGCTGCAAAAATTGCACATGATAAAGTTTTTAATTTCATGATTATCCCTCAGAAATTTAATTTTTAGTGTGTTGAATTATTAAGCAAGAGCATCATAATAGATATTTATTTTAATTGAAATATTAAAAACACAAATAAAATTAATAGTTAAGTTTTACTTTAAATTAAAACTTATAAAATAGTTTTTATTAAACAATGCTTATTTTGCTATAGTAAACCCAGATTTTGGGGCATATAACAATGAATTTTAATTTTGAAATAGACAGTACTTGGTGCTTAGAACAATTAGTCAAAGATGGCAAAATTACCGAACGTGATCAGGCTTTGGTACAAACCACGCATCGTCAACGTGATCAATTAAAATGGCATCCGTTACAATGGATTGCCAACTTTAATTTGGTCGATCAAAGTCATCCCCAAACCACTTTAACTTTAAACCGTTTATGCCAATGGCTGGCTGATAAATCAGGCTTGCCATTCTATATTATTGATCCGTTAAAAGCCGATGTTGCTGCTTTAACAGCTGTGATGTCGCAGGAATTTGCACTGCGTAACCGTATTTTAGCGGTGGAAGTGACTGCAGATGCGGTGTTAATTGCGACAGATCAACCTTATAAAAAAGAATGGGTTGCCAACTTAGAACATAGTTTATTGCCCAAAAAAATTCAGCGAGTTTTACTCAGCCCAGATCAATTACAGCGTTATTTGATCGAATATTACCAAGTGAGTCGCGCAGTACACTCATCACAAAAATCTTCTGCACATGACCGTGAAAATAAAGGGGTCGAGGCTTTATTGCAATTGGGCGATACCCAAAACCCAGATGCCAATGATCAACATATTGTGAAGTTGGTGGATTGGGTGCTGCAATTTGCCTTTGAACAAGGCGCAAGTGATATTCACCTCGAACCACGTAAAGACACAGGCAAAGTACGTTTTCGTATTGATGGCGTGTTGCACACCATCTATAACATGCCTGCCAATACGCTTACCGCAGTCATCTCACGGATTAAAATTTTAGGGCGTATGAATGTAGCCGAAAAACGTAAACCGCAAGATGGACGTTTAAAAACCCGCACTCCAAAAGGGCAAGAAACCGAACTGCGTTTATCGACCTTGCCAACGGCGTTTGGTGAGAAACTGGTGATGCGTATTTTTGACCCAGAAGTATTGGTACGCAGTTTTCAGCAATTGGGTTTTGATAGTCGTTTGTTGAATGAATGGCATGCACTGACTGCACATAGTCACGGCATTATTTTGGTTACAGGCCCTACAGGTTCGGGTAAAACCACCACGCTGTATTCTTCACTGAAGCAATTGGCCACCGATGAAGTCAATGTCTGCACCATTGAAGACCCGATTGAAATGTTAGAACCGAGTTTTAACCAAATGCAGGTCAATACCGCCATTGATTTAGGTTTTGCTGATGGTGTGCGTGCCTTAATGCGTCAAGACCCTGACATTATTATGGTCGGAGAAATTCGAGATCAGGATACCGCAAATATGGCAATTCAAGCGGCACTGACGGGGCATTTGGTTTTATCGACACTGCATACTAATGATGCGCCGTCAAGTTTGACTCGTTTGCATGATTTGGGCGTGCAGCCATTTTTGACTGCTGCCACAATTTTAGGCGTTTTGGCACAGCGTTTGGTGCGTAAGCTATGTCCGCATTGTAAGCAGGAAGGCTCAATAAATGAAAAAGACTGGGAACATTTGACCTTTGACTACATTATGGAAATGCCTGCACAAGTGTTTAAACCTGTCGGATGCGATGAATGTCGTCAAACGGGCTATAAAGGTCGGGTCGGAATTTATGAGTTTATGCCTTTAAGTTTAGACACCAAACAGCTCATCAGTGCCAATGCCAATTTAAATGAATTACGTCAGCAAGCTAAAAAAGAGGGCATTGAACCGTTGCGTATTGCAGGCGCACGCAAAGTTTTAGAAGGCATGACCACTTTAGAGGAAGTGTTGCGAGTCGTGCCATTAAATTAGCAGATTCAAACTTTTTACGATGAATTTTAAAAAATGGAAATCTTAAGATTCAGCTCATCTTGCTTTGTTTTAATCACCATAACGAAATGAGCAACACAAAAAGGTGAAGCAATGAAATTTACAATGAAAGCAATGTTGATGGCAGGTTTAATGGCAATGGCTTCAATCACCATGGCAAACGACAGCATTAACACCCAAGCACTACATCAAAATGTAACTGTAAAACAAGCTTTAAGCCTGAAAGATGACAGCAAAGTGCAGTTAAAAGGTTATGTGGTGAAATCTATTGGTGATGAAAAATATCAGTTCCGTGATAACACAGGCACTATTACGGTCGATATTGATGATGACTTATGGAATGGCAAAGCCGTTTCTGCCAAAACGCCTGTTACCTTAATTGGTGAAGTGGATATTGATCACAAGCCTGCAAAACGTATTGAAATAGATGTCGATCAGGTTCGTTTCTAACATGCAATGCGTGCGCATGATTTACTTCAAGCAGCATTCATCACTGAAAAACCACATACCTCACAGGAGGGATGTGGTTTTATAATTCTTAGATTCTTAATTGAAGTACATCAAAAATAACAGAGGATGGCATGCGACTACTCTTGGCTGAAGATGATGTATCACAAGCAGAAAGTATTAAAACCTGGCTGGAAATGGATGGTTATAATGTCGATTGGGTCGAGCGTGGCGATCACGCCATTTTAGCCATTCAGCAGCATCATTATGATTGTGTGTTGTTAGACCGTGGGTTGCCTAAAAATAGCGGTGATGAAATTCTGCACGCTTTACGACAGCAGCAACAGGATACTCCTGTTATTTTCATTACTGCGCGCGATAGTATTCAAGATCGGGTACAGGGACTTGATTTGGGCGCCAATGATTATTTGGTTAAACCGTTTAGCCTTGAAGAACTCTCGGCGCGGGTACGCAGTCAGTTACGCAATGCGCAAAGTCATCCGACACAGCAGCTTGAATTTGCCAACTTGGTTTTAGACACGCAAAGCAAACAAGTGAAAGTGGATGATCAACAGGTCAATTTAACGGCTAAGGAATTCCAGATTTTACATAAACTGATGCAAAACCCGCAGCATGTGGTGACTCGTGAACAGCTCGAAGAGTCTTTATATGCATGGGGCGATGAAATTGAAAGTAATGCGATTGAAGTATTTATTTATCAATTACGCAAAAAAATTGGCAGTAGCCGCATTAAAACCATACGAGGTTTAGGCTATCGTATGCAGCAAGATAACTAATTCAGTTTGATCTCCGCATGTCTAAACAGGTCATTTCTTTACAATCCAAACTGGTTAAAAGCTCCGTTTTAAGCTCGGTCTTGGCGGGTGGACTCGCCCTGATTTTATTATTGGCGGTTGCCAGTTACCAAACCATGCAAGTCCATGACGAGATTATGGATGAAATAGCCGATATGTTGCTGCGAGCAGACTTGCGTGACCATGCAGGCAATCAGGTCGATGAGTTGAGCGAGCAATTTCATATTGCCTATCAATTGGGATTAGATGATCTGATTTTGACCACCTCTGAAGATGAACATGACATTTCTCAGCTTCACTTGTCTCAGCTTGCCGTGGTATCTGAGCATGGTTTTTCATTTCACTGGCAAGATGGACAAATTTGGCGCAGCTATGTGGCAGAGGAAGATGGCTTGCATGTGATTGTCGCGCAGCCGCTTAAATATCGCTTCAAGGAAATTGCTGCAACCAGTTTAGGTTATGCCGCTATTTTATTGCTGTTGTGGTTGCTGCAATGGGCCATTGTGCATTTTATGATTGGTCGTCAATTTAAGCGGATTCAGCAACTCTCCCAACAAATTGCAGAAAAAAATCAACATGATTTGACGCCAATTATCCCCACACAACCTGAATTGAAAGAACTGCAACCCATGCTGCAGCAATTGAATAAATTGTTGGGGCGAGTAGAGCAGTCTTTAATTGCAGAACAGCGATTTACAGCAGATGCTTCGCATGAATTACGCTCTCCTTTATCTGCCATTCAATTGCGTTTGCAGGTGCTAAAACGTAAATACCAACAACAACCTGAGTTGGCACAAGATTTAGAGCAAATTCAGCGTGATGTCAGTCGTGGTACACAAGTATTGGAAAATTTGCTGTTATTGGCACGTTTAGACCCGACAGATGCGGCATCGTTAAATAAAAGTGCGGTATCTATAGCAGACTTGGTGCAGGAAGTTTTACAAAGTCTGACGCCGTTTATTCAGGAAAAAGCCATTCAGATTCAGTCAGATATTCAACCGATACAAGTGCAAGGCAATCCTGAATTGCTATTTAGCTGCCTGCGCAACTTGATTGACAACGCAGTGCGTTATGCAGCACCTCAAGGACGTATTTGGATTGAAGCGAAACCGCATGAATTGATGCAGGAAATTTGCATCGCCGACAATGGTCATGCAGTGACTGATGACGTTTTGGCACGTTTGGGCGAACGCTTTTACCGTGCTTTAGGCAGTAAAACTCAAGGTTCTGGTTTAGGACTGTCGATTTGTAAGAAAATTATAGAGTTGCATGCAGGAAAAATTGAATTTTCACGTGCTGAACAAGGTGGTTTAAAAGTGCGTATTTTGTTGCCTAAAGCCCAGTTGTAAATATGATTGGTTTTAGGAAGCAAGTTAAAATTAAACAAGTCAGAACTTAAAAGCAGTATGCGCTGATTCATACTGCTGTTTCCACGTTTATTATTGTGTTGATTATTTTAATTATTTTGTGAGAATAAGACGATTGTTACGGGTTAAGCGTAAACGATATTCTTCGCCTGCATGCAAAATACGAATTTCGCGTCCTAGCGCGAACAAGTTATTTGAATGTAACATAGGTAGGGCATGCTGAGTGTCTGAATGACGTGAAAATAAGTTAAATGGGGCGTTCATTTTGAGTTACTCCGTGGTGTGTAAGAATTGTTTTAAATGATAATCATTATCATGTAAACCTGTCAACGGATTATTTTTAATTTTATAAAAGTCTACAATTTGCAGTAAAACGTACATTGCAAAAAAGGAATCGGGTTCATGTCCAAGCCAAATATTCATGTGGCAATTGCGCTGTTATTTCATCAAAACAAAGTGTTGGTGGGTTGGCGCGAAGCCAAACAACATCAGGGCAATAAACACGAATTTCCAGGTGGGAAAGTGGAAGCAGGCGAAACTCCTGTAGATGCTTGCCGCCGTGAAGTGTTTGAAGAAGTTGGTGTTGGCATACAGCATTGGCATGCTTTTGATATTATTTGCCATGAATATGATGATGTGATTGTCAATCTGCATATTTTTCAGGCTGCTGTACCCGCAGCTTTATTAAAAGATATTCAAGTGCCTTGGACATGGTTTAGCCGTCCGCAACTTTTAGAGCTGAATTTTCCACAAGCCAATCGTGCAATTGTGCAACGACTAGTGTGGCAACAGGCAATTAAAGTCAGTGAAGATTTAAAACATTTAGCAAATTTGCCTAAGCAAAAACTGCTGTATTGGCGGGTTGAACCCAATGCTGCATGCAAGGTCGAATTGTCAGAATATTGCATTGAGCAACTGGGGCAAGTGATTATCAATTTGGAATTGTGGAAGCAATTAAATACGATTCAGCAACACGCCATTGCAGCAATTCATTTAAAACAATCGCAACTGATGCAATTACAAAAGGGCGATTTAAAAGTTGGGCAGCGTTATATTGCAGCGTGTCATGATATTGTTTCGGCACAACATGCACAGCAAATTGGTTGTGAAGCAATTTTACTCAGTCCTGTTTTAGTAACCACCACGCATCATGATGCCACACCTTTAGGATGGGAAAAATTCCAGCAGATCGCTGAATTTGTCGATATTCCTGTTTTTGCTTTGGGTGGCTTAACTCAGGATGATTTTGCTACGGCAGAGCAGCATCATGCCTATGGCATTGCAGGCGTACGTTTTATTTGAATTTCTGGTTTGACAAATAAAAAATCGCTGATGTAATTACACTCAGCGATTTTTAGTTTATTAAATCATCGTCCTTACAAATCCTTCAAAGCTTGTTGGGCTTCCGCAAGGCTTTTGGCATTATTTTGTTGCTGTGCTGCTTTTTGAATGACTAACCACAATTGACGTTTCATGGCATCGCTTTGTGCATAGCTTAAACCACGACGTGCCAAGGCTTCTGCATTGGCAGGTTGCTTTTTTTGGTTGGCAATTAAAGCCAAATATAAATAGGTTTCAGCTGCTTGTGGGGCAAGTCGCTGCGCTTGCAAAGCTGCTGTTTCGGCCTGATTGAATTGACCTTGTTTATAAGCGGTCTGGGTTTGCTGCATCAACTTTTGAAAAGCAGGCAAACTACGACCATCTTCTAATTTTTGTTGCACGGTTTGTTGCGGCACCACCACTTGTAACGATTGACGCTTAATTTCTTCACGTTCATAAGGACGAATCACCACACCTTCAGGTGTAGGCACAGTTTTAGGTTTTTCAGGCACAGGCTGAGGAGCAGGCGGTTCAGGTAAACTCTGGCAAGCTACAATCGTTGCCATCGCACCCATAGCGAATGTGGTGAAAAAAACTTGTCTTAAACGTGATAATTTCATAAGCGTAACTGACCGATATCCTCAAGTTTAATTGATATAACTGCCACTTGAGATGACACGACCATCGGTATTGTCATCTGTTACGGGTTCAGTTTCACGGATATAATTTTCGATACTGTCACTGGTTTCAGGAGCTGTTTGCTGAGTTTCAGTATCGGGTTGGTAAACGGGTTCAACTTGATAGTGTGAAAAACCACATGCGGTTGCCTGACGCGGTACATTATTACGATTCACTGGAATATACATCGCACCTTCACAGCCTTGTGCAGATAAATGCCCAGAACTGCGGTCAATCCAATGCCATTGAATTTGTTCGGTCTGACGTAAGTTGACAGGCTTTTGACGCAATTGCTGCATCACATTACTCCAGACAGGCAAAGCACCAGACGAGCCTGTTAAGCCTGTGACTTTGTTATCATCCAAACCAAGCCATACAACGGCTAAATAATTGCCTGAATAGCCCGCAAACCATGAATCACGAGTATCATTGGTTGTACCTGATTTGCCTGCCAATTTTAAATCTGTCGATAAGCTATTGTAAGCTGAACGACCTGTACCAGAACTCATCACTTGCTGTAAGCCATAATTCAAAATATAGGCGGCAGAAGGATCAATAGTTTGTTGTACGGTTAAACCATAACGATCCAGTAAACGTCCATTGGCATCGACTACGGTGCGAATCGCTTTGGTCGGATATTTAAAACCACCTGTGGCAAAGTTACCGTAAATGTCCATCACTTGCATTGGTGATAAATCTACCGCACCCAAGAAAATAGATGGATATTGCGGAACCGCATCACTTGGTACACCAAATTTAATGAGGTGATTACGGAAGGTAGATAATCCAAACTCCTGTCCCAAACGAACTGCAGATAGGTTATAAGACTGAGATAGGGCTTGTGACATAGACACAATCCCATGATCGCTGCCGCTATAATTACGTGGTGTCCAAGATTTACCATCAATTGGGATGCTGATTTGGCTGTCTTCTACAGGACTTGCCCAATTATAACGACCAGACTCAATTGCACTTAAATAAATAATTGGTTTGAGCAGTGAGCCAACTTGACGTTTGGCGTCCAAGGCACGGTTAAAACCCGTAAAATCTTGCGTAGAACCTACCGCTGCCACTAACTCGCCATTTTCAGGATGAGAAATCAGCACCGCGCCTTGTAATTCTTTTAAACGCTTTGGATTGGCTTTGCTTAAACGCTCAACCGATGCTTTAAAAGCATTTTGTACGTTGGTTTGTGCAATCGGATCAAGCGTCGTGAAGATACGCAAACCCTGATTGGTCAAATCTCCTTCTTGATATTCAGTACGTAATTGACGGCGGACAATATCTAAAAAGTCAGGGAAACGGGCAGGGCCAATGGTCGGTTTTGTAATGACATTTAAGGGACGCGCAGTTTCTTTTTCATATTGTTCTTGGTTTAAATAACCCATCACCAACATATTGTTTAGTACAATGTCACGACGTTTTTTGGCAGCTTCAGGGTTGCGCCAAGGATTATATAATGATGGACCTTGTACCAAACCGACCAAAAAGGCTTGTTGTGAAATGTTTAGCTCACGCAACTGCATA
This sequence comes from Acinetobacter sp. Swhac1, assembly GCF_013390985.1. Classification (NCBI taxonomy): domain Bacteria; kingdom Pseudomonadati; phylum Pseudomonadota; class Gammaproteobacteria; order Moraxellales; family Moraxellaceae; genus Acinetobacter; species Acinetobacter sp. Swhac1. Next base: position 44,172 of record NZ_JACASN010000012.1, read on the forward strand.
CCAAAATAAAACTGTGAAGCTAGACCATAACCATTAATAGAATAGTTACCGTTTTGACCTAAATTCACCTCATTTAAATAGGCTTCTAAGATTTCATCTTTGCTGAAATGTAGTTCAATCAGCATGGCCATGAGTGCTTCATTGGCCTTACGTTTTAAGGTGCGTTCTGGGCTTAAATAAAAGTTTTTCACCAATTGCTGCGTAAGGGTAGAACCACCCTGACGTTTGCCACCAGTGACGTTGCTGACAATAGCACGTGCAGTACCACGAATTGAAACGCCGTGATGTTGATAGAAATTACGATCTTCAGTGGCAATAAGGGCTTCAATCAGCGGTTTAGGTACTTTATTCAGTTTAATCAGCACACGATCTTCATTGTGCTGTGGATAAATTCCGCCAATCAACATCGGTTCTAAACGTGCAATACCTGTATTAGATGGTTTGGTGGCGCTCACTTCACTAATTTGATTGTTGGCAAAACTGACTTTTAAAACCTGTTCAGGTTCGACACTGTCTCCAAAGTCAAAACCACGGGTATGCACAAATAAAGTATTACCATCGCTGACATAACTGCCTGATTTAGCATAATTATCTGTATTTTTATAGCCAAGCAGTTTCAGTTCTTGAGTAAAGTCGGTCTGGCTGACAGGTGCATTGCTATACACTTCTAACGGGCGTGCAAAAACCTTGGCTGGAATATCCCAACGCTGTCCTTCAAATTTGTCTCTGACAATATTATCCAGACGAATCAAGTAGATACTAAATGCAATAAATCCACCAATAACGATGATGCAAAATAGTAATGCAATTATGCCTATGCCACGCTCAGACTTCATAAATCGCGATAAGATCCTGATAAATTTTGCTAATCATGCGAAGCTTTTACTGAATTTGCAATAATTAATCTGTGACTGAAGGGAAAATATCGTCATAAAATTGAGCAGAAATGTAGTTTTAAAGTTTTTTTAAATCAACTAGGTTAGTGCTATGATAGGCGTCGAATCGTAGCGGAGCGATATCGCAGGTGCAAATTTCACATAAGAACTTTCGGAACATTGGACTGATTGGCCGTCCAGACAAATATTCTGTCGTAGAAACATTATGTCTGATTCACGACCATATTTTAGGATTGGGTTTGCATCCCGTTTTTGATTCTGACACTGCTCAACTTGTACCTTATAACAACACCCAAACAGTTAGCCGTGCTTTATTAGGCGAAGTGGTCGATTTGGTGATTGTGGTGGGTGGTGATGGTTCATTGCTGCATGCAGCACGCGCTTTGGTTAAATACAATACCCCTGTAATTGGTGTGAACCGCGGGCGTTTAGGCTTTTTAACCGATATTAAACCGACAGAAGTAATCTTTAAACTTGATCAGGTTTTGCAAGGGCATTTTCAGTCAGACCGCCGTTTTTTACTGGAAATGGAAGTGCGCTCTAAAGGCGAAATCATTTATGAAGCCATTGCCTTAAATGATGTGGTGCTACATTCGGGTAAGTCGGTTCACATGATTGACTTTGAACTGAATATTGATGGGCAATATGTCTATCGTCAGCACAGTGATGGTTTAATCGTTTCGACCCCAACAGGTTCAACGGCTTATGCTTTGTCGGGTGGTGGCCCAATTGTACATCCGAGCATGGATGCAATTGCATTGGTGCCTATGCATCCACATACCTTGTCTTCACGCCCAATTGTGGTGGGTGGACACAGCGAAATTAAAATCAATATTCGTGAAAACCGTGTGTTGCCGATGGTTAGTGCTGACGGTCAACATAGTGTTTCATTAAATGTCGGAGATAGTTTGCATATCCGCAAACATCCTTATAAATTAAATTTATTACATCCACCAGGTTATGACTTCTATATGGCATGTCGTACCAAATTAGGGTGGAATCAAGATTTTGAATCAATGCAACAGCAGGATGAATGATGAATATTGAACAAATGCTTGCCGTACTCGATCCTGAAATTGTTGGACGTTTAAAAACGGCAATTGAAATTGGCAAGTGGCCAAACGGTGTTGCGCTGACCCAAGAGCAACGTCAAATTTGTATGCAAGCAGTGTATGCGTGGGAAATGAAAAACCTGCCTGAAACTGAGCGTAGTGGCTATATTGACCGTGGCACTAAAGAAGAAGGCGAGCAGTGTGATGACGATCATCACAAGCATGAAGAATTTAAACCAATTCGTTTTGTTTAATTGATGCAAAACTGCTTTCATGAAAATTGAAAGATAAAAAAGACGCCTGAGATGGGTGTCTTTTTTTGTATTTTCAATGAGGTTTTAGTTGTGACGATTTTGCCAAAGCTGCTGTGCGTTTTGCATCGCTACTGCATAATCATCACAAACGCCCATGGTATATAAAGCGATACCTATGGTTTCGGTAATGGCGACTTCACCATACTCATGAGTTTGCTGACCTAGCCAGACGGCTTTAAATACTGCCAAATCCAATTCTTCTTCTACAGGGCTACGGTTATCGGTCAGTTTAGGCAGTTCGTGTTCATATAAAGCGCCATTTTTGATGCCACAAATTAATGTCTTGGCATCAGGGTTGCGCTCAAATTCACCGCCTTCGCCTTTAATTACTGCACTGTTTTGATAACCCAACTGAAATGCGGCTTGTTGATGCGAGCTGCGATAAGCGGGGTGGAAGATCGCCTGCATGGTGGCTTTGGCATTAAAAGGATTGATTAAACGGGCAAGGGTATGAATAGGAGAACGTAAACCCATCACATTGCGTAAATTAATCAACTCACTCAAAATCGGTGAAATAACATCTAAAGGTAAATAAGCAAAATTACGCTGCGCTAATTGTTGCTCAACGTCTAGGTCATTTTGGCAAATTGGATAATCTAAATATTGCAGTGCTTGTTCGGTATATAAACGGTTGATGGTATGCCCAGAAGCACCATGCATCACCACTTTATAGCCATGTTTTGCTAAAGTCAGCGCTGCCAATAAAAACCACGGATAATGTCTGCGTTTACCTGCATAAGATGACCAGTCTAAATCGACCTGAAGCGGTTTAAATTGCAGTTGATCACGGGTAGCTTGTACAAAACCTGCCAACTCCTCTACAGATTCTTCCTTCACACGCAGCAACATTAAAAAAGCACCCAATTGCACATCCAACACTTCATTGCGCAAAATCATAGAAAAAGCTTGATAGGCCTCGTCATAGGTCAGTGAACGTGCGCCTGTTTTGCCTTTGCCAATAATTCGAATAAATTGTGCGAATGGATGTTCTGCATCTTTATAAATATTTCTTTTATTGGGGTTTGTATTTGGCATAAGCGAGTTCACACACATCTTTAGTTAGTATACTAGTGTATAAACTTCGGCAACAGTTTGCAGCACTATTCACAGCTTCAGCTTGTACGAGCTGCCACAAGTTTCATTGCATATCTGAAATGACGACTAAAGTTTGACTGTAAAGTAAGACAATCTGTAGGGATAAAACATGACAGCCTGTATAAAAATGCATAGCATGGATACTATTGAAAACAACAATTGAAAAATAAAGGATTGGATATGCTGGCTTATGATGCTGATTTAGAATTATTTAGAGATAACTTTCGACGTTTTATGCAGGAGCATATTGCACCGCATTATGCTGCGTGGGAACGTGAGGGCATCATGCCGCGCAGCGTGTGGAATCTGTTAGGTGAAAATGGCTTTTTATGTATTGATGTGCCTGAAGAATATGGCGGCTATGGTGTTCCAACGCATTATTCCCTAATGTTGGTCGAAGAGTCGGCACGTGCAGGTTATAGCGCACTCTCTACAGGTATTTCCTGTCACTCTGAAATCGCTGCGCCGTACATTTTGCATATTGGTACAGAAGAACAAAAACAATACTGGCTGCCTAAAATGGTGTCGGGTGAAGTGGTTGGTGCAATTGGCATGACCGAGCCAGGTGCGGGTTCAGACTTACAAGCCATGCGTACCAACGCCATTTTGCAAGATGATCATTATGTACTGAATGGTTCTAAAACCTTTATTTCTAACGGTCAGCATGCAGACTTAGTGGTTTTGGCAGTAAAAACAGATCCGCAAGCACGTGCCAAAGGCGTGTCGCTCATGTTGGTCGATACTCATTTAGAAGGCTTTAAAAAAGGCACCAATTTGGAAAAAATTGGTTTGCATTCACAAGACACGTCAGAGCTATTCTTTGACAATGTCAAAGTGCCGAAAAATCAATTGTTAGGACAGGCAGGGCATGGTTTTGCCTATTTAATGCAAGAATTGCCACGTGAACGTACTGCGATTGCAGCTACTGCATTGGGTGCTATTCGAGGTTCAATTGATGTGACCACACAATATGTGCAAGAGCGTCAGGCGTTTGGACAAGCCATTGGTCAGTTCCAGAATACCCGTTTTGTTTTGGCACAGGCTAAAATTGATGAATTGGCAACCGCTGCTTTTTATAATCAAAACGTCGAATTGTATATGCAGGGCAAACTGGACGTCGAAACTGCAGCCGCTTTAAAAAGCTTTGCGACAGATATGCAAATGAAAATTGCCGATCAATTGCTGCAACTGTTTGGCGGTTATGGCTATATGACGGAATACCCGATTTCTCGTTTCTTTGTCGATGCGCGAATCCAGCGAATTTACGGTGGAACCAATGAAATTATGAAAGAAATTGTCGCGCGTGGTTTATTGGGGCGTTAAAACAATGCCTAAAAGCCCAATTGAATAAAGATCAAGGATCATCTCCAGAGTCAGCCCAGTGCTGGCTCTTTTTTTATGAATTTGATCAGACTTAAAAGCAATGAGCTGATTGATAATTACACTTAAAAATAAAATTACACCGCTTAGAATTAGAGATGCAAAAAAGAAAAGCATAGTTGCCCAGTTTTAAGCGGTACGTTGTGCAAAGTTGCGGCTTAAATGTATAGATTGGTGATGCTTTGATCAACTGTATGTTTTTAAATCTGAAACACTGAAAGTTGTATTGCGCAACATTTGAAAGCTAACTATTGTTATACTATTTGCAAAATGTTTATGAAGGGCGACATAACAATGATCCAAGACGATCAGAACACAACGACTTCTCTTGATCTCGCTAAAATCCGTGAAGATATTGACTCTGTAGATCAACAGATTCAGCAGCTGATTAACCGTCGAGCACGACTTGCTGAAGCGGTGGCGAAAGCAAAATTTGCAGCAGAAGAGAGCCCGTTGTTTTACCGTCCTGAACGTGAAGCGCAAGTTTTACGTAATGTTATGGAACGCAACGAAGGGCCGTTGTCTGATGTGACCATGGCACGTTTATTCCGTGAAATTATGTCGGCATGTTTGGCACTTGAAGCGCCACAAAGTATTGCGTTTTTAGGGCCAATTGGTACTTATACGCATTCCGCAGTACTTAAACATTTTGGTCAAGATGCGATTGTGCGTCCTTTGCCTACTATTGATGAAGTTTTCCGTGAAGTGGAAGCAGGCAGTGCACACTATGGTTTAGTACCTGTCGAAAACTCATCTGAAGGTGTGGTGAACCATACTTTAGATTGCTTTAAATCATCGCCATTAAATGTGATTGGTGAAGTAGAATTGCGTATTCATCACCAATTCCTTGTGTCAGAAAACACTCGTAAAGACAGCATTAAACAAATTTATGCGCATCAGCAAACTTTGGCACAATGCCGTAAATGGTTAGATGTACATTATCCGGGTGTAGAACGTGTGGCACTCAGCTCCAATGCAGAAGCAGCGCGCCGTATTCGTAATGAATGGCATTCTGCTGCAATTGCTTCTGAAATTGCGGCCAATATTTACGAACTCGAAATTTTACATAGCAATATTGAAGATAACCCAGAAAATACCACACGTTTCTTGGTGATTGGTCGTGAGAAAGTTCCACCAAGTGGCAATGATAAAACTTCATTGTTGGTGTCTGCACATGACCGCGCAGGGGCATTGCTTGAGATTCTTGCACCATTTGCGAAGCACAATATTAGCTTGACCAGTATTGAAACACGTCCTGCCTTGCCTGAAAAATGGGCCTATGTATTCTTCATTGACCTAGAAGGGCATGTCGAGCAAGACAATGTCCGTGCAGCGATTGAAGAAATCCGTCCATTGGTGAAAGAAATTCGTGTCTTGGGTTCTTATCCTGCTGCCGTGTTGTAATCGTATTTAATTCAGTGATGTGCATGTTTGTCATGCGCGCCACATTCACCACCTAGTCAACTGGAAGTGTAAAATGTCGTTTGTCCCAGCCAATGAAGGCATCTCGAAGTTAAAGCCTTATCAACCAGGTAAACCAATCAGTGAACTTGAGCGTGAGTTGGGGATTACAGATATCGTCAAACTTGCTTCAAATGAAAACCCATTGGGCTGTTCAGACAAAGTCAAAGAAGCCGTTGCAGCAGAAATTGCTGAAATTGGTCGCTATCCAGATGGTGGTGGTTTTATTTTAAAAGACCAAATTCAAAAACAATTTGGCTTTGCGCATGACCGTATTACTTTGGGTAATGGTTCAAACGATTTGCTAGAAATGTTTGCTCGCGCATTCGTTTCAGATCAAGATTCAGTGTTGTATAGCCAACATGCCTTTGCAGTATATGCTTTGGTAACGCAAGCGATTAATGCTCAAGCGATTGAAGTGCCTGCCAAAGGCTTCTCACATGACTTGGATGCTATGGCAGCAGCAATTCAAGACAACACCAAGTTAATTTTTATTGCTAACCCAAATAACCCAACAGGCACATGGTTTGAAGAGGCTGAATTTGAAGCCTTTATGCAAAAAGTTCCTGCACGGGTGATTGTGGTATTAGATGAAGCCTATGTGGAATATTTCCCAGAAAACTTCAACAGCCTTAAATTCCTTGAGCAATATCCAAACTTAATCGTGAGCCGTACTTTATCTAAGTGCTATGGTTTGGCGGCGCTGCGCGTTGGTTTTGCTTTAGCTTCTGCAGAAGTGACCGATTATTTAAACCGTATTCGTCAACCATTTAACGTCAATCACTTGGCAATGGTGGCTGCGGTTACAGCATTAAAAGACGAAGATTTTATCGAAAAATCACGTATTGCCAACAAAGCAGGCATGGCGCAATTGGAAGCAGGCTTTAAAGCATTGGGTCTGAATTATGTGCCTTCACGTGCTAACTTTATTTTGGTAGATGTAGAAGCCGATCCGGGTCAAACTTTTAATGCCTTATTGAAAGAAGGTGTAATTGTACGTCCTGTGGGTATTACGACCCATTTACGTGTTTCAATTGGCACAGAAGCAGAAAATGCCAAGTTCCTGCGTGCATTAGCCAAAGTATTGGGCAAGGAAGCGAAGGCATAAAACATGGCGCAACCATTGTTTGAAAAAGTTGCATTTATCGGACTCGGGCTAATAGGCTCGAGTTTGGCACGTGTAATGCTGGCAGAAAACTTAAGTCGGCATATTGTGGCATCGACCCGTTCTGAAAAAACGCTGCAAGATGCTTTGGAATTAGGATTAATTGAACAAGGCTTTAACAATCCTGTAGATGCGGTACAAGGCGCAGATTTAGTGGTGTTGGCGCTACCTGTGCAAGCCACAGAAAAAGTCTTGCGATTAATTCAGCCACATTTGGCAGATAATGTAATTCTGACCGATGTAGGCAGCACCAAAGGCAGTGTCGTGGCTGCAGCCAAAGCGGTTTTTGGAGAACATTTACCTGCAGGTTTTGTACCCGGGCATCCAATTGCTGGGGCAGAGCATACAGGCGTGCATGCAGGCAAGGTTGATTTATTTGCCAATCACAAAGTCATTTTGACACCATTGCCAAGCAGTGCGCCGTGGGCAGTCAATAAACTGATTCAAATGTGGGAAAGCGCCAAAGCCGAAGTAATTTGCATGGATGTGGAAAAACATGATGAGGTATTGGCGTATACCAGTCATCTTCCACATTTAATGGCCTTTAATTTGGTCGAACAATTGGCAAATCGGGAAGATAATTTAGACATTTTCCGCTATGCTGCAGGTGGCTTTCGTGACTTCTCACGTATTGCTGCCAGCGATCCACAAATGTGGCATGACATTTTCTTGGCCAATAAAACTGCATTGTTAAAAGCGGTGGATGGCTTTGAAAGTCAACTCGCGATTATTCGCCAACTGATTGAACAAGAAGACTCGCATGCTTTAATGGGCTTGCTTGGACATGCACAAGCGGCACGACAGCATTTTAATCATATGCTCGCCAAGAAACCTTTTATGGAGAACAATAACGTGACACAACAATTTACGATTTTGCCAGGTGCTAAGACTTTCCAAGGTAAATTTACCGTACCGGGTGACAAATCTGTGTCACATCGTTCAATTATGTTTGGTGCAATTGCCGAAGGCACTACGCATGTGACAGGTTTCCTTGAAGGTGAAGATGCATTGGCGACTTTGCAAGCATTTCGTGATATGGGTGTGAGCATTGAAGGCCCTAAAAATGGTGAAGTCACCATTCATGGCGTAGGCATGCAAGGTTTAAAAGCACCTGCAAGCGCAATTTATATGGGCAACTCAGGCACATCTATGCGTTTGTTGGCAGGCATGTTATCTGCACAGCAGTTTGATTCTGTTATGACAGGTGATGCGTCATTGACCAAGCGTCCAATGGAACGTATTGCTAAACCATTGCGTGAAATGGGTGCACAAATTCAAACGACGGGTGAACGTGGCACACCGCCAGTATCGATTACAGGTGCGCAAGCGCTGAAAGGTATTCACTATGATTTGCCAATGGCATCTGCACAGGTGAAATCTGGTATTTTATTGGCAGGGCTTTGGGCAGAAGGTGAAACTTCAGTGACTGAGCCTGAACCAACGCGTGACCATACCGAACGTATGTTACGAGCATTTGGTTATGAAGTGAAAACTGAAGGTAACCGTATTTCATTGCAAGGCGGCGGTAAATTGGTGGGTACAGATATTCAAGTACCTTCTGATATTTCATCTGCGGCATTCTTCATGGTGGGTGCAGCCATTACAGAAAATTCAGATGTAACCTTAGAAGCGGTGGGCATTAACCCAACCCGTACAGGTGTGATTGAAATTCTGAAACAAATGGGTGCAGACCTGAGCGTGGAAAATGAACGTATTGCAGGCGGTGAACCAATTGCAGATATTCGTATTCGTGGTTCACGTACTTTAAAAGGGATTCATGTTCCTGAAGATCAAGTGCCATTGGCGATTGATGAATTTCCTGCATTGTTCATTGCTGCAGCTTGTGCTGAAGGTCAAACTGTACTGACAGGTGCTGCAGAATTGCGCGTAAAAGAATCAGACCGTATTCAAGTGATGGCAGATGGTTTAAAAACCATGGGCATTGACTGCACACCCACTGACGATGGCATCATCATTCAGGGTAAAGGCAAAGCAGGCGACTGGTCAGCGATATTTACAGGCGGCGAGATTGAATCACATCATGACCATCGTATCGCCATGAGTTTCTCTATGGCAGGCTTGCGTACTTCTGGTGAAATTAAAATTGTAGGTACAGAAACAGTAGCAACAAGTTTCCCTACCTTTACTGAGCTTGCAGGTGTGGCAGGTCTGAATATTCAAGTGACAGAATAAGCCAAAACGATACGGGCTGCGATGACAAATCGCAAAGCCTAGACTTTATGCTGAAACAGCCAAGCTTTTGCTTGGCTGTTTGCGTTTTATTGCTTATGCTAAACCCATACAAGAAAAAAGCCTTTGGATTCGAGCATGCGCAAATTAAAATTTATGGCGAATTGTGAAAATAAACAAGAGTTACAAGATTGCACCTTGGCACAGAATTATGTGGCAAATTTACTTTCACAAAACTTATCTCACTATGGCTTTCAAACCTTAGCACAGAGTGGTGCACAAGTCGCTGTAAGCGTAGATCAACACGCGCTGCCTTTGGCGGTAAACTGTCAAAGCCGTGGTCAAGATGGACATCTTGTATGTGAAATTACTTCATATCCCAATGAGGAACAAGACTGGCTAGAACGGATTACCGAGCAAAGTTTATTAAATCAATTGGCGCAAGCCGTAGAAAATACCTTGAAAGAAGATCAATCTTTTAGTGAATTTGAGTGGAAAGGTTAAACTAGGACGATATGTATTGGATGTTTAAAATTTATACTTGATTTTTAAATCAAAATTATTCGTTTTTTAATTGATGTGTCATCTAAATGACACATCACAACCGTATATTAAGCAGCAAGAACAATACAACAAAATAATTTTTATTTAACCCGCTTAATTTGGGAGAGTTAAGTGGGTTTTTTATTGCCTTGAGAAAAGTTGTAAATACTGTAAAAAAATAACCTCAACTGATTAAAGAGAACCAATGTTTTTAAAAGCATGCTCTGAAATAAAAGTACCTCAGTATCTACGTTGGATTGATCTAATCGATCATCGTAAGGAAACACGTACTGAACGTGTTTTCCCATAAGGGTAAACAAAAACACGCATTGGAGTTTGTTGAAAGCTGCTGCTATAGTGAGCGCAGTATTTTTTATTTAGGTGGTTTATGCTCGCTTTAATTTCTCCAGCCAAGACTTTAGATTACGAAACTGCATTACCAAGCGATGAATATACTCAACCTAGATTACTTGAACATTCACAAGAGTTAATTGATGTGGCGCGTAAACTTTCTGCCACTGAAATCGCCAACTTAATGAGCGTGAGTGAAAAAATAGCCAATTTAAATGTCGAGCGTTTTCGTGACTGGCAAGTAGAATTTGATCTTGCTAATGCACGTCAGGCCATGTTTGCCTTTAAAGGTGATGTGTATACAGGCTTAGATGCTTATAGTTTGTCTGCTGCAGATATTGAATTTGCTCAACAACATTTGCGCATGCTTTCTGGTTTATATGGCTTATTGCGTCCTTTGGATTTAATGATGCCGTATCGTTTGGAAATGGGCACTAAGTTGCATAATACGCGTGGTGAAAATTTATATCGTTTTTGGGGCGATATCATCACCAATTTAATTAACCAAGATTTAAAACACAACCAGTCGGCATTATTGGTCAATCTGGCTTCCGATGAATATTATAAGTCAGTGCAGGAAGCAAAAATTCAGGCTGAAATTATTAAACCTGTTTTTTTAGATCAGAAAAATGGCAAGTATAAAGTCATCAGTTTTTATGCTAAAAAAGCCCGTGGTTTGATGGCGCGTTTCATCATCGAAAATAAATTGGAACGTGCAGAAGACTTAAAAGCATTCAATAGTGAAGGTTATTATTTCGATGCAGACAGTTCTTTAAAAGGCGAATTGGTCTTTAAACGTGACGAGCAAGCCGCCTAACTGTCGGTTTAATCGTTGAATCTCCCATCATGCTAACCTATGGCAGATGGGGGCGAGACTGACCAATCTCCTGTTTGTACTCTTAAAGCTGTTTAAAGGCTTCTATGGCACGTAATCGGCTAAGTTTTAAATCTACAATTGGATGCGGATAATCCAGTTTTAGATTTGGATTTTTCGCATATGGTTCATGAATATTTTTGGCATCTAAATGAGCCAGTTTAGGTAGCCATGTGCGAATATAATCACCATTGGGGTCAAACTTTTGCGATTGGCTCACGGGGTTGAAAATCCGAAAATAGGGCACTGCATCTGTACCAGTCGAGGCACACCATTGCCAGCCACCGTTATTAGCAGCCAAATCGCCATCAATTAAATGTTGCATAAACCACTGTTCGCCCAAGCGCCAATCAATCAACAAGTTTTTGCACAGAAACATTGCACAAATCATTCTGACCCGATTATGCATCCTGCCCGTTTGTAAGAGTTGTTGCATGCCCGCATCCACAATGGGGATGCCTGTTTTCCCGTGTTGCCATGCCGCTAAACCTGCAGGATCATTGCGCCACGCTACTTGTACGGTCTGATCTTTAAAAGGGCGGTGCTTAGAAACTTTGGGATAGTCAAACAAAATATGTTGATAAAATTCACGCCAAAGTAATTCATCTAACCAAGTTTGTTGCCCTATGTTTTCAAGATGGAAATGCCCTTGTGAATGGACAAAAACTGCTGCAAGACATTGTCGAATGGAGAGCATGCCACAGTTTAAATACGCCGATAATTGGCTAGTACCAGACAGCGCAGGAAAGTCACGCTGTTGCTGATAATCATGCATTTGCTCGCGTGTAAAATCATCCAATAATTGCTGTGCATGTTGTTCAGTGACTGCCCATAAATCTTGTTGTGCGGTTGGAAGCGGATTAAAACCTAAGTGCTTTAAGCTAGGTACTGTAGAGAGATATTGCTCAGAAAGTTGAATAGACGTTTGTGGTTGTGGCAGAGGAAAGCAACGCGGAATACTGATACTCAACTGTTGATAGGCATACTTTTTAAATGCGCTAAATACCTGATAAGGTTTCATACTTTGATTGCGCACCGTACCCACAGGAAAAAGCGTGCGGTCATGGTACAAAATTAAGTCCTGACCATGTTGATTCAAGGTGTGTTGAACATCCAGATCACGTTTTAGTTCATTCACTCCCAATTCAATATTGGCATAAATATTTTGAATTGGATGCGTGTCCTTTAATGTTTGACACAGTAGGAGCAACTTTTGTGCAATGTCAGCCCAAGATGGTGTAATTTGAATAATCAGTGGGATATTGAGTTCTGCAAGTTCTTCTTTTAGCGCATTTAATTGACGCAAGTAAAAGTCAATTTTAATGGGTGCATCGTGATGCAAACGATATTGCTGAGGCGAAAGAATCACCACGCCAATACATGGTCCTGCTTGGCTGGCATGCCAAAGCGCGGTGTGATCTGAAATTCTTAAATCTTGTCGGAACCAAACTAAATTATAGCTTTGCATGGGAAGAATGCTTGCGTTGAGCGCTGGAAAAGTGACTTCATTATAAGCATGGCTGAGTAGCTTGTCTTAAATGCGAGGGGGTTATTTGATCAAGAAAACGACAATGCACTGTGTTGATTCTTCCTGTAAGGATCTTTCCACAATAGCCTGCCTGTAAAGATATTTCAATAATGTGCTTATCCTGGATTTTAGAATGGCAAACAAAAAAAAGGCAAAGTAAAAATACTTTGCCTTTTGCTTCGATAAATATTGATCTTAGTGGTGATGACCACCCGCACCGTGTACGTGACCGTGATCTAATTCTTCTTGAGAAGCTTCACGGATTTCAACGATTTCAACTTCAAACGTTAAATCTTGACCAGCAAGTGGGAAGTTTGCATCAACAATTACGTTTTCGCCTTCAACTGCTTTTACAGTTACGATTTGAACGCCATCATCAGTTTGCGCTTGGAATTGCATGCCTGCTTGGATGTTGTCTACACCTTGGAACATTTGTGCAGGAACTTCTTGTACTAAGTCTGGATTGTATTCGCCATAACCTTCAGCTGCAGGTACGTTTACAGTAAATTTTTCACCTACTGTTTTACCTTCTAACGCTTTTTCTAAACCAGGGATGATATTACCTGCACCATGCAAATAGGCAAGTGGTTCACCTTGAGATTTGTCGAGAGTTTCACCCTCTGCGTTAGTCAATGTGTAGTGGAAAGAAACCACGAGGTCATTTGCAATAGCAGTCATGTTATTGATCCATTCAATTTTTTAAGGGTACATCATAAAGTGAAACGTGGAATTTGTTATAGACATTTCTGCAAATTCTTCACTTTTCCGAGTTTTTTATGACATTTTTTAGTTAATCGGGGCAATTTTTATAATTTCAATGCAAATTTGTGCGTCATACCTATAAATTTGCAGATTTTATTGCAGGCTCATTTTAAGCCCTTTGTATGATGTGTAGATGACAATAAAAAAGATGGGACATTGCCCATCTTGGTGATATTTAATTCTTGAGGATCATCGGCTTCTAACCGAGTGAAGTTTTCTCATCTTCTACAGGTTGATGGCTAAAGAAATTAAACAAACTGCCAAACCACATCATGATTCTTTCAAAAATATTGGCTTCAACAATGTTGACCTGTTCTTCAATTGCAAAGCTGTTAATCAATTGATTATTTTGATAAACGTGTACGGTTGCCAGTTTCATAACCTGTGCCAATGGCGCAGTCAGTAACTTTTCAGACAATTCAATATTGACATGCGTTTGTGTACGCTGTGCAGGTTCAAGTGTTTCTAATTCGCCCTGTGCATTCACAAGTTGTAGACGTTGAGTACTTTGATCAAACTGCGCCAAGTTAATTGCATGTGGCTGTTCATAGAGTGATGTCGTCACAAACTTTGGCTGGCTGCTTTCAATCTTAAACATGCGTAAGGTCGATTTCACCACAGGCAATTCTGCAATCATTTGTTTGGGTTTAATCGCGACTTCATTACGGGTATAGCTATAGGCTAAATTTAATAATTGATGTGCCACTTCAGCGCGTTTTTGCGCACTCTTGGTTCCCATCACCACCACCACTAAACGACGCTCAGGTGCATCACTATCCAATGTTGGGCGGTTTGCGGTTAGGGCAAGGTTGTAGCCTGCAGCTTTGGTGAAGCCTGTTTTTAATCCATCTACACTTGGGTCTTGTTTTAATAAAATATTGGTCGCACGGTGAAAGTGCTGATTATAGGTAAAACTGGTCTGTTTTGAATAAGCCAAATAATCGGGTGTTTCAGTCACTATCGCTTGTGCTAAACGTGCCATATCTGCCGCAGAAGAATAATGACTAGGCATAGTCACACCAGACGGATTCTGAAAATGTGTGTCTTGCATACCCAAAGCTTGCGCTTCCTGATTCATTCGGGCAATAAACTGCGGCACACCACCTGCAACACGTTCACCTAAAGTGAGTGCAGCATCGTTAGCAGATATAATAATTAAGCCTGCCAATAATTGATCTACCGAAATCTGCTCACCTGCTTTTAGATACATTTGTGATTCATCCCACATCACTTGTTCTACCACAGGTGTTGCGGTCAAAATTTCATGTCGGTCTAATTTACCTGCCTGAATATCTTTCAGCACAATATAGGCCACCATCATTTTAGTGAGTGAAGCAGGTGCACGTTGTACGTGACTATTGTGTTCTGCAATCACTTGCCCAGATTGTGGGTCTAAAATTGCCCATGCTTCGGCTTCGACACTTTCAGCTTGAATATTCAATAATGCGGCATGCGTGATTGCGCTGCAGAGCCAGCAGAGCGCCGCAATCAGATAGATAACACGTTTCAAAGAAGTTCCTTATTTACACCAATCCATTGGTGTCACAATGGTTTTAAGCAGCAAAAACAATAACAATTGACTAGGGAATGCTATGCCTTTTTTGCTCAGATGGCTACCCATAAATGCAGACAAATCTCATCTTGACGCATCAATTGCTAAAAAAATGTTAAGCTTGTGGCCAAGTTCTTATTTATACATTTTGTATTGCCCATTATGTTGCATTATCAAATCGAATTTGACGATTATCGTCAGCATCTTATGCATGTCACCGTGCGTTTTTTGGCTAATCCTACTCAGGTTTTATCGCTACCTACTTGGATTCCAGGCAGCTATTTAATTCGTGAATTCTCCAAACATCTTGAATCGGTACGTGCTTATGATGAAGCAGGGCGTATCCTCAAAATTCAGAAATTTGAAAAGAATAAATGGCGCTTATTTAATACCGATCATGAATTGATTACGGTGGAATATGATGTCTACGCTTATGATTTGTCAGTGCGTGGCGCTTATGTCGATCAGACGCGTTTATATGT
Organism: Acinetobacter sp. Swhac1; assembly: GCF_013390985.1. Lineage (NCBI taxonomy): Bacteria > Pseudomonadati > Pseudomonadota > Gammaproteobacteria > Moraxellales > Moraxellaceae > Acinetobacter > Acinetobacter sp. Swhac1. Next base: position 59,817 of record NZ_JACASN010000012.1, read on the forward strand.
CAATCCTGCCTGTGCCTGTTTGGGCTTAGATGGACAAGAAGATAAAGCTATTGAAGTTGAATTATTTTTACCAGATGAGCTGAAGCATTTTCAGCTTGCAACAGGTTTGACTGCAAAAAGTTTGGTGAAAGGGCGTTATACCTTAAAAGCCAAAAACTATGCCGAACTGATTGATGCACCGTTTGAATTGGCAGAACAAACCCGTTTTAGTTTTACCGCAGCAGATATTCCACACGAATTTGTGGTTTCGGGCAAACATGCAATGAACGCTGCGCGTATGCAGCAAGATATTGAAAAAATCTGTGCCACACAAATTGCTATGTTTGGTTCTGCGCCATTTGAAAACTATACCTTTATGACCATGGCAACAGGCAATAGCTATGGCGGTTTAGAGCATCCAAACAGTACCAGTTTAATTACACCTCGTGATGATTTGCCGAAAGCTAACGAACCTGAACAACCTTCTAAAGATTATCAGCGCTTTTTAGGTCTGTGCAGCCATGAGTATTTTCATAGTTGGTTGGTGAAATTCATTCGTCCTGAAAGCTTTGTGAATTATGATCTGAATCAGGAAGGTTATACATCGCTGTTATGGATTTTTGAAGGCTTTACGTCTTATTACGATGATTTGTTATTGCTGCGTAGTGGTGTAATTGATCAGGCGGCTTATTTGGAGTTGCTCAAAGCACAAATTGATCGTTATTTGCAAAATCCGGGTCGTGCGATTCAAACGGTAGCAGAATCCAGTTTTGATGCTTGGGTCAAGTTCTATCGTCAAGATGAAAACTCGAACAATGCAGGAACCAGCTACTATAACAAAGGCTGTTTGGTGGCTTTATGTTTAGATTTGGGCTTGCGTTTACGTGGTTCAAGCTTAGATGCCTTAATGCAGAAATTGTACGCTAATGCGCAACAGGGCATTCAAGTGCATGAGCGCACTATCTTTGAATTATGTAAAGAATTGACAGGAGATGATTGGTCGGAGCAAATCCATCATTTAATTAACACGACTGATGAATTGCCGCTCGATCAGTTATTGCCTGAATTTGGCGTTGATTATCAGCTAAAACAGGATAAGTCTTTGCCGTTTGGTTTAAAATTGGCAGATAAACCTGAAGGGGTGTTGGTACAAGCTGCCCATCGTGAGGGTTCAGCGGTAAAAGCGGGGCTTTCTGCGCATGATGTGATTATTGCGATTGATGGTTTAAAAGCTACGGTAAAATCCCTTGAGCGATATGCCAAACAGGATGCAATTTATACTGTTCATGCTTTCCGCCGTGATGAGTTGATGGCTTTTGAGCTAAATGCTGCGCAGATTGAATTGCCAGAAGTGGTATTAAATGTTACAGATCAGGCAAAAGTAGAGCAGTGGTTGAAAGGCTGATCATAAAAATGTAAACCGATGCTTTTGCATCGGTTTACTTTTAATAAAAATATTAAGAAAGTAACTAAGTGTAATGCTTAAGAGGGACCAAGGCTTAAATTATGAGAAATGAGGTGGAATATCAGTTAAAAGAGCTGATATTAGATGATGACTTCAATAGTTTGCAGAATTTAGTAAATGAAGAAGTCAATCTTATGGAAATTTTAAGAGTTTCACACAGAGAATTACAGCATTCAAATTTTTTAGCATGGCTGTTTGATCCTGCAGAAACTCATAAATTAGGAGATTTTGTATTAAAAGAGTTTATAAAATTATATTTTAAAGAAAATGAATTTCAAAATTTAGGTAATGAGTCAGGTTTATCTGTTTTTGATTTTGTTCACTTAGATTTTGATGACCTCGTAATTCATAGGGAAATGCAAAATATAGATTTATTGTTTTTATCTAAAAAGAATGAATTTTGTATGATGATTGAAAATAAAATATACTCTGGAGAAGGAAAAGGTCAGCTTAGAAAATATAGAAATATTATTGAAACAAGTTATCCTGATTATAAACATAAGATTTATATTTATTTGTCTTTGGAAGATCAAAATATTAATGATCAGGATTCAAAACATTATGTTCAGTTAAATTATGGTCATATTAGTAAGCTGATTGAACAAAAAATCCTAAAACAATCAGCTAATTTGGCTGAAAAAACCAAATTTGTTCTTGAGCAATATTTACAGACGTTAAAATCTATGTTGAATGAAAATAAAGAAATTGAAGATATCGCAAAAAAACTCTATAAGAGATATAAGTCTGCTTTCGATTTAGTTTTTAAATATAGTACGCCAAATGATACAAGTGAAATTGGAAATATTTTACGTGAACTTATCGAGCAAGAGAAGTTATTGTTACCTTATAACAGTAATAAAACTTATGTCCGCTTTCAACCAATATTTTTGCATAAAAATATTGAGAAATTAAAGGATAAAGGTCTATTTCCAAAGCATGGAAATTTAGAAAATAATACTATTTATTTGTATGAGTTCAATATAAGAAATCATGTTGTTAATTTTGATTTAAAAATTGGAGCAGGTGAACAAGAAGTTCGTGAAAGGCTTTTTGAAATATACCGCAAACATAAAAGTTTTTTTAATCGTGTTGACAAGAATTTACAGCCTAAATGGCATCAGTCATTTCAGAAATTAATTTTGTCTGAAAATGATATTGGTGATTTTATAGAAAGTGGGGATACAGAAAAATTGAGAAAAATTCTGACTGAAAAGTTTCGTGAACTTATAGAGCAGGATTTACCAAAGTATATTCAAATACTAGAGTCTGAACTCCTTTAAAATAATGGAATAAGCCCACCATAATGAGTGAGCTTATTCCTTTTTATTTAACGTGCCCGACGTCCACGGCTTTTGGTATTAGGGCGTGTAGTACCATTGGTCTTACGACGAGGTTTCTCACTTTCTTCCATTTGCCAAATACGTGGCGTACCTGATTTTTTCTTGGTAGTGCCATCTTTATTTTTCTTTTGATGGATTGGCTTGCCACCCGTACCACCAGGTTTTTTCACATAAGAACGCGAGCGATACGGTTCAGCAGCAGGCACATCTTTAAAATCAGGATACAACAACGGTTCGATTTCTTTAGTTTCACCGGGTTGTAAACCCAACTGTACCAAGTCAATCGAACCAATTTTGGTGCGGATTAAACGCAAAGTTGGAAAACCAACCGCAGCCGTCATACGACGCACTTGGCGGTTGCGACCTTCACAAATTGAAATTTCAATCCACGAAGTAGGTACAGAAGCACGGAAACGTACAGGAGGATCACGCTCCCACAACCATTCAGGCTCATCGACTTTATACGCTTGCGCAGGCAAAGTCATGCCATCTTTCAGTTCCACGCCTTTACGCAATTGTGCCAAGGCATCTTCAGTGACATCACCATCGACTTGAACCAAATAGGTTTTGTATTTTTTATTGGCTGGATTGGTAATAAACTGATTCAAGCCGCCATGATCAGTCAAGAACACCAAGCCTTCCGAATCCATATCTAAACGACCAGCTAAACGTAAGTCTGGATCATCAACAAAAGCCGACATGGTGAGATGTTTTTCATCTTCACGGAATTGAGAGAGAACGTCATATGGTTTATTTAAGATGACGATTTTCATAAGAAATGCTTCTTTAAATTCAATAAATTGGGAAAATTGAGAGTATTTAAAAGGAAAAACGGGCGATTTCCAATTAAATCGCAAATACAGTGCGTTTGAGATGGCTCTATTATGCGATAAGAATGGGGGAAAGTATTGCTTATTGATAAATATTTTTTTGGTGTGCTTGCCAAAATGAGCAGCAGTATCACAACGATTAAAAACTAGAAAGCTAAGCGCTAAAAAGCCCTACAATCTGAAATTGAGGGCTAATCTAGCTTACATATTTTTATAGACAGTATCTCGCCGATCAACATCTAGGACTAATACAAGAACCTTATCGTCAATAACTTGGTACACCAATCTATATCCTACAGATTTAAGCTTTAATTTATAAAGATCAGAAGATCCACGTAACTTATTTTTAGGTATCTTGGGAAAATCTAAGATTGCTTCCAATTTTTTAATAAATTGTTCAGCAATTTGTGGATTTAGTTTATCAAACTTCTTCAGAGCTGCGTCTGCGAACTCTAGCTCGTAGGTCATTAATAGATACCTTTACTGTTTCTGTAGTATCAACTTGTTCAGCCAGTTTTATAAGCTCTCGATCTTCAATTAAGTCCATCATTTCTTCATATAACTCAGCAGGAACACAGTAAAAAGCAGGGGTATTTCTATTTAGAATAGCGACAGCTTCACCAAATCCTTCATTGACGACTTTCATTGGGTTTTCTTTAAGCTTTGAAACACTAGCCACAAATCGACTGTGAATAATGTTATTCATTAGCATCACTCCACAATATGTACAGACAATATAATCAATTTAAAGACCTGATACAAGTCCTGTTAATAGGTCTATAAAGATGCTATTACGAAATGAAAGCTAATGAATACAAATGACCGTCTTTCCTCGATTAAGCCGTATTAAACGCTGGACAAGCAATCTTCTACTTAATCAAATATTGGAATAAAGAAGGCAGCTTTTACAAACTTGGCATCACAGCCAATAACATACTTACTAGATATTACAGCTCGCTTTATGCCGAATTAATCCAAAATCAAACTACTAGGCAGATTGAAAGTATAGAAATTGGCTAGGCACTTATAGTGAAAAGAACTTAAGATGAAATAAGTGTATATATTTTTAGGATCATGAGTTCATTAATGAAAATTTACCAAGTCGATGCTTTTAGCCACGAACTATTCAGAGGTAATCCTGCCGCGGTGCTTGTCAGTAAAACATGGTTAGCTGATGATTTAATGCAAAATATCGCATTGGAAAACAATCTATCTGAAACCGCTTTTGTCAAAATGATAGATGCTGAAAACTTTGAAATTCGCTGGTTTACCCCCACAACAGAAGTCGATTTTTGTGGACATGCTACACTTGCCAGCAGCTTTGTTTTATTTAAGGATTATACCGAGGCAAAGACAATTCAATTTCATGTGAAAAATTTGGGGATTTTTACAGTTCAGCAACAGCAAGATGGCAAAATTTGCATGAATTTCCCGATTCGTGCTGCACAGCAAGTTACAGATTATCCCGACATTTTGCGTCAAGCGTTAACTAAACCGTTTAAAAACGTCTATATCAATGCTCAAGCCTATATTGTGGAATATGAATCGGTACAAGATGTGCTAGATGAACAGCCTAATCTTGAATTATTAAAACAATTGGGACAATTGCGCACAGCCATTACGGCGCAGTCGAGTGTTGATGTTGCGATTACTGCATCTGCAAATACACAGTATGACTGCGTATCGCGCTATTTTGCACCTGCTATGGGGATTGCAGAAGACCCTGTTACAGGTTCAATTCATACTGCGATTGCACCGCTTTGGGCAGAAAAATTACAGCAAACCGAACTTGTGGCATATCAGGCTTCAGCCCGAGGGGGCGTACTGTATTGCAAGATTTTGCCTAATGATCGTATCGAAATTTCAGGTTATGCACAGCTATATTTGCAGGGCGAAATTATGATTTAAACCATACCTCGCATTAGACTTCTTTCATCCATTTAAAATGAATTGAGTTTTCACTTTACTTTATTTTAGAGATAAAGCTGAGATGAGAGAAGTCTGCTAGATTTTTTGCTCGGTTTTAAATCACATCATTTGCAAATATTTACTGTGGGTTTAATTGCAGCTTGTTATGCTGTTTGCGCTCAAGTTGAAAATTGTCATATTTCATGGCAAATCAAAAAATAGAATGAAATCAATCGGGAAAAAGAAGTTGCTACGTTTTAAAACTCTCACTTTATCTTTATGTGTACTGGCATTTAATGGCGTGATTTTCGCGCAGCCAGTTTTAGTAAAATCTAAGCAAGAAATACAAGAATATCAACTTGATAATGGCTTAAAAGTCATTTTGGCACCCAATCAGAAAGAAAATAAAGTCTTTATGAATATGGTGTATTTAACGGGTTCATTGAATGATCCACAAGGCAAAGGTGGTTTGGCACACTTGTTGGAACATTTGGCATTTAAAGGTACAGAAAACGTACCTGCCGAGGAGTTTCAGCGCCGTTTAGATCAATATAGTTTAATGCACAATGCCAGCACCGACTATTACTCCACTAAATACACCAACATCATTCGTCCTGAAACTCGCGCCGTCAATGAGATGATTTATCTTGAAGCGGAACGCATGGATAAATTGGTCATGCAGGAAAAATATGTGCCTGCCGAAATTGCGATTGTAAAGCGTGAACGCGAAGTGCGTATGGATCAACCGTTTTCAGTCTTGTTAGATCAGGTGTGGAAATCGGCCTATGGCAATCAGTATTTCGGACGCTTACCCATTGGCGATTTAAATGAACTGCAATCCATTAAAATGCAGGAGTTAAATCAATTTTATCGCACATGGTACGCGCCGAATAATGCCATTTTAGTGATGACAGGCAAGTTTGATCAGGCAGCGGTGTTAAAACAAATTGATCAACATTTTAGTCCAATTGCAGCACGACAAATTCCCAAACAAGTACAAGTGCCACGATTAGACAGCAACAAAATTCAGCAACGAAATTTTGTGGTACAAAAGGGCAGTCAACTGGCCAAGTTTAATCTGTATTTAAATGGCAATGACGAAAAGATCAAAACCGCTTTGGTGCTGTCACCATATTTACATACATTGCAACCGAGTGGGCATTTGTATCAAGCACTGGTAGAAACAGGCAAAAGTACCATGGTGCAGTCCAGCACATGGTTAGATCAAGATTTTAATTTGGTGTTGATGGGGGCTTTGTATGCACCCAATCACGATGCCAAGCAAGTACAAACTGGCTTGAATCAAAGCATCGAACAGGCAAAAAACTTTGATGATGCTGAGTTACAACGCGTCAAAAACCTGATTCAAAATCAGGCAGACAGTGTGATGAATGATGCGGTGGCTTTGGGTGGTCGCTTGAGTGATTATGCTGTGGCTTATCAGGGTGATTGGACACAATATTGGCGTGATTTAAACAATATTCAACAGTTAAATGCAGATGAACTAAATCAGCGTTTAAAACAGTTCTTCACTGCACAGCATCGGGTCATTGGCGATATTCAGCCCACACCTGAAGATCAAAAACAGGCACTCACAGCAAAAAATAATCTAAATACAGCAAAAACTTTAGATCAGCAAGATACACCTGTTACACCTTTGAAAGATGTGAAAAGTTATCAGCAAGAAGTGACAGACTATGTGCAAAAATCTAAACAAGCTTTGATTCAAAATGAAAAAAAGATTCAGCGTGGCAGCTTAAAAAATGGTGCCAAGTATGCATTATTTCCAACTGCAACTCGTGATGATAAAACCTATGCCACTATTTCGGTAAATTTTGGTACGGCACAATCTTTATTTAAGCAGGGCGAAATTTTAGATTTAACCGCGTATTTGTTGCTGCGTGCATCTCAAGAGCATAGTTTGCAAGACATCGCCGATCAGTCAATTGCTGCAGGTGGTTCGGCTTTTGCACAAGCCGATGCTAATGCGATTCATATTCAAATTGTGGCAAAAAAAGAAAAGTTTAATGCGTTTTTTAATTTTGTTTTAGATGTCATGCAAAACCCAAGTTTTGAGCAAAGTCAGTTTGATTTAATTCGTTCTCAAAGTTTATCCAGTTTAGAACGACCTTATACCGAGCCTGAAACTGTGGCTGCTTTGACTATGGCGCGTTTAATTGAAATTTACCCGCAGGGCGATTTACGCTATCACTTCGAACCTGGATTTGCGAAGCAACAACTGCAAGCTGCAACCCAAGCGCAGGTGCAGCAGTTATATCGTCAATTTTTTGCCATGAATCATGCACAGATTGCCATTACAGGTGAGTTTGATCCGAAACAAATCAAAAAAACTTTAGTTCAGCGTTTGGGGCAATCGCGTAATACGGAAGTGTATCAACGCTTAGATTCAGCCTATACGGCATATCCTGCGAAAAAGTTGCATGTATTGGCAGAACAGCGCGAATTTGGCAGTTATCAAAGTTTATTGACCTTGCCTTTGGGCGTAAATCATCCTGACACACCTGCCATGATGGTGCTGAGTTATATTTTGGGCGAATCGCAATTGTCTTCACGTTTGGCGCAAGAATTACGTGAAAAAAATGCATTGGTTTATGGTTTTAGTAGTGGTTTGAGTTTAAGTGAATTTGAACAATCGGGTGCGCTCAGTATTTCTGCGCAATACAGTGCAGGCAAGTCGGCTCAAGTGTCACAGGCGGTGCATAAAGTGTTGCAGGATTTGCGCCGTGATGGTGTCAGCTTGCAAGAAGTTGAAGGTGCAAAAGCCGATATTTTGAAAAAACGTGTGACTGCCTTAGAAGATGAACGCAGTATCCACCGTATGTTGGTACCGCAATTAGAACAAGGTCGTGATTTACGTTACCGTGAGCGACGTGATCAAGCGTTAGCAAAACTCAGCAAAGCCGATGTAGATGCTGTGATTCAGAAATATTTACGCTTAGAACATTTGCTTGAAGTAGCCGCCGATCAATATGGTCAAGCCAATGTTGAGGTGCTGCCGTTAAAGCCGCAGTCTAAATAAAGATTCAATTTAATTTTGAGCAGATACAAAAAACGCATCCATTTCGATGCGTTTTTTGTCTTCAAGTTTGCTATCTATGCTCAATTGGCTAAAGCTTTATAAACGATAAAACTGTTTGGCATTATGATGAAACACTTGCTGCAAAGCATTTGGATGATAGGCCGCAACAATATCACTAGTCGCATCAATTAAATTGACCAAAGACGTGCTCACTCGATCCATTGGAAAATTGGAAGCAAACATCAACCGATATATTCCAAAGCTTTGTAAGGCATGCTGAATCAGTGGTGCAGTTAAATCTATAATTTCCTGTTTTGAGGCTTCACGTTTTTGCAAGTGAAATTGATGTCCTAAAACAGGCATAAATAACCCTGAAATTTTGCTGTAAACATTTGGACAGTGTGCCAACTCGGCAATATCTTCTTGCCAACGAAACAGAATGTTTTCCCGTGCTGTTTTGGTCACGCCTGTATGTGTGCCAACTTGCCCGAACAGCCCTGCAGGTGTGCCCAAATGGTCAAGTACAATAGAAGTTTCTGGAAATTGTTTAGCCAGCGCCAAGACATCGCCCAATTGGGTCGAATACGTCCATGCATCAAAACTTAAATTATATTGCGCTAAAGCTTCAAAACCTTTTAGAAACTTTTTGTTCCGATATAAATGTGGTTCGTCTGCCCAAGAGAAAATCCCGTGATCTTCATGCACGGCTGCCATTTTACGAATTCCGCGAAAATGCGGAGAAGCTTTGTGATGTAATTTGAGAATTTTCTTAAAATTAGAATCGCGCGGGTCTGCAGTGGCGACAATCGCGCCCAAAGCCAAACCATTATTTTTAAAATCCAGACTTTCTATAAATTCGGTTTCACCAACTACGCCTTTGCCTTTATGGTCGTGCCAATTGGCTTCAATATGCACGACTTTTTCAGCCGTATAAAAACCTAAGTCACGGGCATAATGCTCAGGTAAATAGGGCGATGTGACGTGCTCGGTGCGTCCTAAAGTTTCAATGAGTGTTTTTGGTTTTATCAGGCGGATGGTTTTATCTAGCAAATTGGGATGCTTGCCCAAAAGCTTAACAGCAAGTCGTGCGCTGTGCGGCGTGTTGTACGGATCCCACTGATGAATATGTGCATCAATGAGTGCAAATCCTAGATTCTGCATAATGATCCTGTTTTTATGACGCTATTATTTCACTATTCAAAGCCATCATGTTACAAAAGGGAAGGGTTATTTATCGAAATCTACAAGTTTGAAAATTAGCCGCAATAAAAAAGCCCCGTAGGGCTTTGTTTATATGCAAAATTAATGATCGTGCGAGTGGTCGTGATCATGTTTATGGGTATGAAATTCTTCGTTGTGACGGAAGCGCAAATAGTTTTCAAACTGTTCGCAATATTCATCATAGTTATCTTCAAGCATCATTTGAAATTGCTGCAAGATATATGACATAACTTGGTCTTTGGCATCGCGCATTTCATTGCCATCTTTAAAATTATTGGCTGCCACCCAAGTATTAAAACGTGCAGTAGCAAATAACATGGCAGCACTCACCTGACCACGAATTTCGGCAGGTTTTACTGTGGAGCCTTTTTCAAAATGACAGAAGCCATTGGCCTGTTTAATAAATTCATCGGCACGTTCAAAAAAAGCCGCATTTAATGCTTCTTCTTCGGTTACATCGGTTGCTTCAATCTTTTGAACCATGAATTTTTCCTAAGCTAAAAATCTGAATGTTTCATTATAGGCAAAGCCTTGCAGAAACAAAACCTTTGCCTTAAGCTAAAAATAGCCTAAGCAAAATTGGAGTGGTTGATGCAAGATGCGATTGCGGTACAAAGTTTAAAAAGCGACATTGCTTTATTACGTCAAAATATTTGGCCACCCGTGCAACTTGCCCATGTTGAAGGCTTGCCGATTTATTATGGAACACGCGCAGAAGTAGCAGAATACTATAAACAATGGACAGGGTTGATTGAACGTGCACAGGATTTATTTCAGCCTTTTATGCAAGATGCAGTCATTGATGCGGTGCATTTACCCAGTCATTTGAACTTGCCCTTATTTTATTTTCATGTCGATCGGATTCGAGTGAATAAAACCCGCGCCAAAGAATCGAAAACTTTTCGGGGGATTGCCAGCCTGATCGAAAAATGTGGGCAATTTGAACCGCAGGAAATTCAGCTCATGCAGCGTTGGTTAGACAGTGATGACAATGCAGCACTGGTGGCACATCGTGAGTTTATTGATTTGCGTACTTATGTGTTTCAGCATGGGCAAAGTGACTACACGCGCACCCGTTTTTATGTGAATGGTATTGTGTTAAGTGTTGAACCGCATTTTGAACTGGTCGATGCGCGCGATAAGCCACGTAAGCAGCGCAGTGACAGCTATCAAGACCCTTTAGCGGATAACCAAACATGGAAAGTGTTTGGTAAATATCGTTAAGCTTTTAGAAAGTGTGCAATATTAAGATTAAATATAAAAAAGCTCAAAATGAAATGCATCTCTGTTGAGCTTAAAGGTGATCATTGATTGATGATCAAACTTTAACTACGACCAAAAAGGCTGACTTTCAGCAAACTGCTGTAAATCCTGTTCGATCTGTATGGAAATATGACGCTCTTCAGACGCAATCCATCCCAATACAAACCATGTTTTCGGTTCCGCTTGGGTATGGCTTTCGAATAAACCTTGTGCCACCATCAAATCATTAAAATGTCCTAAAGTTTCCTGTAATGGTTTTAGAGTTTTTAAATATGTTTTGACATCATCTTCTGCAAATAAACTGCTCACAAACTCCACGGTATAGCGTAAGCGTTTCACACGCTTACGTGTGCGGTGTTTAGAGTCCACATCTAAGGTTTGGAAATGACCTGCATCATCACAAATTTGTTGATGCAATTTCTGCAAGCGTTTACGTAATACTTTTTTGAATGGTTTTGATTCTGCATCTGCAATCGCAGCCGAATGTGCAAAACTCATAAGTTGTAACAGTAATAAGGTTGTGGTCGGTGAGCGGAAAATTGCATCAATCGCAATATTTTTAGATGCTCCAGGGGGTAGCTCAGTAATAGGTGAGCCTGCGTTTTCAAGTTGTGGAATCAGACTTTCACGCAAAGCATCTTGATCGCGGGTCGAACCTAACTGCTGAAAGAGGCTAGCCAATTGACTTTCCCAATTGTGATTTGCCAGTGCATCATATTGAGCAAAGATTTTTAAGGCGCTGCGTAAACGTCGAATTGCAACACGTGCTTGATGCACATGCCCACTGGCATAATCTTGACTGGCAATCGCAGCTGCATTGGGTAGCAAGTGTGCCAAACAATTCTGAGTAATTTGTGTCAACAACTCATGCATATTTTCGGGGTGTTGCAATTGTAAAGCACTTTGCTGCTGTACAGGAATCATGGTTTCATTGTTATACAGCATATTGCCACGCTGCGATTTACTGCGTGTGTCGAGCCATAAATGATATTTTTTAATCCACGGCTGAATATAGGCAATTAAGTCTGCAATTTCACCTTGTTTCAGTTCAAACTCAACTTCGTAAATTTCAACCGAATTTTTGCTTTGGCGGATTTCACCTAAATCAAAAGCAACTTCAATTTGGCTGTTTTTATAATGTGCCAATTGGCTGTAGCGTAAAACATCGGTTTCAAACTGCAGGGTTAAATCTACCTCTGAACCGTCTAAGGCTTTTTTTAAAATCTTTCGTGCTTGTTTATGATTTTCATAACATGCCAAATCACACAATTCAGGCGCATCATGTCCTAACTCATGTTCAAGCTCAAAGCGTTCATAATGTTGTGGACTAGGCGCTTTTAAAGTTTGTCGCCAAATATCGCCCTCTAAACGCTGACGCAGGGCAATCCGTTGCTTGGCTAAGTGCTGTTCAGGACTATCATAATATTTAGCCCATAAATGTTGTTGTTGAACCAGTTTGTTCTTTTTAAATGCTTTTTCAAATGCCGCACGATAGTTGTGTGGAATTTGAAATTTTAATTCTATTTCACACATCGGGAATGCCCTCGATGAAACAAGATAAGTTCTCTTTACTATAGTGTAAATCTATAAATGAACAAGGGGAGAACTGTGAACAAAAGCTTGAAAAATAAAATAATTTGTATTCAGTTTTTAACACAAAGCAGCCGAATGAATATTCACAAGGCTGCCGTTGTATTGCAGTATTTTTAGCGTGTGCTTTGAGGATGTTAAGGATACTTATTTTAAGAATTTACGGCTCACCATAAATTGTTCTGTCGCTTCCAATAAACGCTGTGCATACACTTCCTGTTTTGCAGTGAGCCAACCTAAAACAAACCAGTCGCTCGCTTCCAATTCAGTTTGTTGAATGTATGCTGCAGAAGATGCCAACACTTGATATTCCTGTGCTGCAAGCTGTGCATCATTCAAAGCTTTACTATATTTCTGCAAATTTTTGACATCATAAATATGCGTCAAAATGGGGAAGCTAAATTTTAGTTCCTGAATACGCAAAGCCAGTTGATCTAAACTTTCAAAATCGTGAATATCACTGTGCTGTAATTGTTCATGCAACTGCTTATATTGCTGTTGCAACGTGTTTTGTGCGGCAGTTTTTAAGTCTAAACCTGAGTGATCGCTCGCGGCTAAACTAAACATCAATAATTCTAAATAGTGATGCACATTTTGCGTTGAACGGACTAAATTGACCAATTTTTCTTGGGCGTACAAGGTATCTTTTTTTAGGTTCTCTGCAGTCGTCGGGTTCTGTAAAAATGCGCCGAGTGTGGCTTGCATGTGTTCCAAATGCTGCAGGTGATCAAAATGTTGTTTAAATGCTGCAATTTGCATTGCCCATTTATCGCCTAAATGCTTCGACCAATCTTTAAATAAGGATAGTGTTAGTTGTAAATGTTGCAAAGCGAACTGCGCCTGATCAATATGACTTTGTTCGGCAACTTGAGCAGAAATTGCGGCAATATTGGGCAATAAATGCTGTAATTGTTGTGCAATTAACAGGCGTAAATTTTGGTCGGCATGGTCTTTTTTACTGAATTGAAATTCTTTACTCTGAGCCGCAGGGCTTACTTTTTGCTGCACAGAAAGCAAATGTCCAATTTCTGCTTTATTGCGCACATCCAGCCATAAATGAAATTTTTTCACCCATTCAAAACTAAAAGCCAGCAATTGCTGAATTGAACCTTGTTTCAGTTCAAACTCAACTTCATGTACTTCAACTTCAGCATCTGCACAACGAATGTGACCAACATCTAAACTGATTTCAATGTCAGTATCTTCAACGGTCATTAGTCGTGAGGTACGTTGAATATCGGTTTCAAATTGTAGTTGCAACTGATCCCAATTTTGTCCCAAAGCTTGATTTAGCAATTGTTGTGCTTCGGGAATACTTTGATAAATTTGCAGATCAAGTTGTGGTGGAGTATCTGGATTTTCAGTTGGCGCAAGTGGATGGTTATGTTCAAAACTATGAAAATGACTTTGACCTGCCGCTTTTAAAGTTTGTACCCATTGCTCACCTTCTAAACGCAGTCTTAACGCCATGCCATGATGCGCCAAGCTGTGCGTAGATGTATCAAAATACAAAGCTTTTAATGCAATTTGAGTGGATTTTTTAGGGTCTAAAGTTTTGAGTAAAGCAGTGCGGCGTGCGACTGGAATTTGAAATTTTAATTCAACTTCGACCATGAATGACGTCCTGAAAATAAAGCAAGCTGCCATGAAGCAGCAAACATATTGGTATTATAAATTTGTGATAAAGCGCAAAATTTGAGTTTTGCAAAAGTGCCGTTGATTGTAACTAAAATCAGCAAAGATGTAAGACTTGACCTGATGCTTTTTCATGGGTTGGTTTTTATTTGAGCATCGTTTAGAGTGTGGTAATAAGCATAAGAATTCGCCCAAGCCAATTAACATCAGGAAGATGAACATGAACGCTGCATTAAAATCAGAATTTGAACCGACGCCAGAACCTGAGTTTGAATTGCCTATTCAAGACTACTCAACTTTTTATCGTTTTTATTTGACTGAACATCGCAATATCATGAGTCGTCGTTTGCACGTGGCGGGTAGCAGTATTGGGTTGTATTGTGTGAGCAAAGCGATACGGCATAAAAAAGCCAAATATGTGTTGTATGGCTTGGTTGCGGGCTATGCCTGTGCATGGGTTGGGCATTTTGTATTTGAAAAAAACAAACCTGCCAGTTTTAAACAACCTGTATATAGTTTCATTTCAGATTGGCGCATGTTTGCCGACGTATTACGCGGTCATTTAAGTTTACAAAACCGTGCTAAAGATAAAATTCCAAGTTGAATAAAAAGTATTTTTATACCATTTAGACAAAAAACTACCGATGTGTGATTATTTTCATAAAAAATGTACAAATTAAATTAATTTTTTCTTGAAATACTAGAGTGAATATTCTAATAATGTGTCTATCAAATTTAATATGACAATTTGATGACATTTGTGACTTTCCAAGCCTAGAGCGACCTTCTCTAGGCTTTTTTTATGGCTGTGCAATTTCGACTTAATATGAATAAAGATCAACTATCTAATACCTTTAAGCATAGCTTTTATAGGATGTAAGTTGGAGATAGCCTTAAAAAAATTGCATTGAATACATTGTTTATTAAAAAATTTAGACACCCGATGATTTGTCGCACCCCCACATGCGCTCTGGCACAAACCCTCGGGTGTCTAATGGCTTACCTAAATATATTGTTATTATGTTAGGTAAACATTATGGATTGCTCAGTCTACATCACCAAGTATCCATATCTTATTGAACTTTTTACAGTTCTTGCTTTGTTTTGCGCAATTCAATTAAAACTAAATTTGCTAGATGCGGCTATCACTAGAATTGGGTATTTTTAAAATTTTTATCTCTATAAATGAAGCGCATAGCATTTGAGTAAATTTAGCTTTTATCCGCAGGCTTCTGCCGTAGTGCATCCGAATATGTCATAATGCGCGCATTGTATTTTGTGTGGTTGGGATGATGCGCGGTTTATATTTGATTACCAATGATGATCCGATTGAACTTCTGTTGGCAAAGCTGGAAGGAGCAATGGCAACCGCAGAAGTGGCAGTATTGCAATATCGCCGTAAAAATGTGCCGAAAGAACAGCAGGCTTACGAAATTGAATATATGAAATCGATGTGTGATCAATACAAAGTTCCTTTTGTGATTAATGATGATCTTGAAACAGCGGTTAAATATGGCGTTGGCGTGCATTTGGGCCAAGACGATGGTTCAATTGTTGAAGCGGTCGCGCGTTTACCTAAAAATGTTCTGATTGGTCGCAGTTGTAATAACTCATTGAAACTGGCGGAACAAGCCATCGTCGATAGTGCTAACTACGTGGCATTCGGCGCAGTCTATCCAACACCAACCAAACCAGAAGCGAGTCAGGTCAGCCTAGATACCATTCAGCATGCTAAGCAAAATTTGAATGTGCCTATTTGTGTCATTGGTGGTTTAACGGTCGAAAATAGTCAACCTGTGATTGATGCAGGTGTAGATTTGTGTGCAGTAGTGAGTGATGTATTGGATCGTCCGATGCACACCGTTGCACAGCGAGTTTATGATTGGTCTGCTCTTTTTAATGCAGAAGCCTAATTTTTAATTTTATCTTTTAAGTTGAGTGCCTCCATGAGCTTATCTCCAAAGCAAGAACAATTGTTTAAACAAGCCAATAAACATATTCCAGGTGGGGTCAATTCACCTGTACGTGCATTTAATGGGGTAGGTGGAACCCCTGTGTTTATTGAAAAAGCCAAAGGTGCTTATTTGTATGATGTCGATGGCAAACGCTATGTTGACTATGTTGGTTCTTGGGGACCAATGATTTTAGGGCATGCACATCCTGCAATTATTCAGGCAGTGCAAGCTGCGGCAGAAGATGGTTTGAGCTTTGGTGCGCCAACTGTGCATGAAACAACCTTGGCCGATATTATTTGTGAAATCATGCCTTCAATTGAATTGGTGCGTATGACCAACTCAGGTACAGAAGCGACCATGACTGCAATTCGCTTGGCGCGTGGTTATACAGGCCGTGACAAAATTGTGAAATTTGAGGGCTGTTATCATGGTCATTCAGATTCTTTGTTAGTAAAAGCAGGTTCAGGACTTTTGACCAGTGGTGAGGGCGAGGCGACTTCTGCGGGTGTGCCTGCCGATTTTGCTAAACACACCTTAACCCTTCCATACAACGACATTGCAACCTTAAAAGAATGTTTTGCAAAATTCGGTGCTGAAATTGCAGGTGTAATTGTTGAACCTGTTGCGGGCAATATGAACTTAGTGAAACCAATCGATGGTTTCCTGCAAGCCATTCGTGATGTGTGTGATGAACATGGTTCAGTCTTTATTATTGATGAAGTAATGACTGGTTTCCGTGTTGGTTTAGGTGGTGCTCAGGCACATTATGGTGTTAAACCTGACTTGACCACATTGGGTAAAATTATTGGTGCAGGCCTACCAGTGGGCGCTTTCGGAGGTAAGCGTGAAGTGATGGAATGTATCGCACCATTAGGCAAAGTGTATCAAGCCGGTACTTTGTCGGGTAACCCATTGGCCATGCGTGCAGGCATTGAAATGTTCAAACATTTACGTGCCGAAGGTTTTTATGAAAAGCTAACCGCACAACTGGAAAAATTGCTTACAGGCTTGCAAGCTGCAGCAGATGAAGTCGGTATTCCATTCAAGACGCAACAAGTTGGTGCGATGTTTGGTTTGTACTTTACCGATCAAGAAGACATCACTAGTTTTGATTCTATGCTGAAATGTGATGTAGATGCTTTCCGTAAGTTTTTCCACGGTATGTTGCAACGTGGTGTGAACTTGGCACCATCTGCATTTGAAGCAGGCTTTATTTCATCTGCACACAGTGATGAAGATATTGCTTTCACCATTCAAGCAGCGAAAGAAACATTTGCGGAAATGAAGGCGTAATTTGACTTTTGGTTAACACCGTCCTAAAAGGCACAGATATCTCCACAATATCTATGCTTTAGGTTAAATTGAAGAGCATGCTCTTCAGTTTAATATCAAAGGCTTAGATCAGCATATTGTTAAACACTAAAATAGCCTGGTCAAACTAAATATGAATCCTATTACTTCATTTGCTCCCGCCATCAAAGATATAGCTTCAGAACGGCTTTGTTGTGCAACTATCTTGCACTATGATTTCATTGTATTTTTCTATCCAAATTTTAAAAACCTTTAAAACAGTATCTTAAAAAATATTTATGCAACAAAGCCTCCTGCATGCTATAAAACCCACATTTCTAAAAGCAGGCTGATTTAAAATTCAGCAGATTGTCTGATTCAGGAATGTAAATCGGAAAATTCATCGGGAATTGATGTATTTTGCATTGTAATTCTGTGTCAGGCTTTTTATTATTGCCGCCTTGTTTTCACGATCGGCCCGGAATTGAAATTGAGTAATTTTCTAAGCGAACACCTGATTCATCGTGACGATGAGTTTATGGTGATACATAAACCCGCTGGCATACTCACCGTTCCAGGTAAAACAGCAGATTTGCAAGATTGTGTGATGAGTCGTCTAGTTAAAATTGAGCCGCGCACTTTGCTGATTCATCGCTTAGATCGTGATACTTCGGGTATTTTGGTATTTGCACTCACGAAATGGGCGCAAAAACAAATTTCGCGTCAGTTTCAAGAACGCCAAACCGATAAAACCTATCAGGCATTGGTGGCAGGGCAACTGCAAGGTGAAGGCACTGTAGATGTGCCTGTGGTCTATGATCCTGCACATCCTCCATTACACATTGCCGATGCAACCCATAACAAACCCGCGTTAACGCATTGGCGTGCATTGGAGCAATTTGAATTGCAGGGGCAAATTGTGACTCGTGTGCAACTGACGCCGATTACAGGTCGTTCGCATCAACTGCGAGTACACATGCAATATTTAGGTCATCCAATTATTGGTGATACTTTGTATGCCACGCCCGAACAGCAACAACTCATGCCTCGTTTGTGTTTACATGCAGCAGAATTAAGTTTTCTGCATCCACAAACTGAGCAACGTGTACAGTTTACTTGCCCAGTCCCATTTTAAGCGAAAAAGATTACGCAAAGCCTGTGCTTTAGGCTCTCTTTTTAGTGCGCTTTATGTCAAAATATATTGCTATACGCCCTGAATTTTTGCTCAAATACTCAGCTGGTTTTGCGCAAAAATTTATACGTCCTAACTTCTAAATAAAGGTGGAAAAATTGCAGCAGTTTGCTATTGGTCAACGTTGGTTATCAGACACAGAAACGGAATTAGGACTTGGTGTTCTGATTGATGTAGATGAGCGATCGGTCAGCATTTTATTCCCTAAAAGTGATGAAACCCGTGTCTATGCACGCAATAACGCACCTTTATCGCGTATCATTTTTAATGTAAATGATGAAGTTCAAGACCAAGAAGGCAATGTGTGGACGGTTGAATCGGTCGAAGACCGTCATGGCGTATTGCGTTATAACGTAGTGCGTCGTTTGCAAGATGGGAGTGAAGAAAAGAAATCACTGAATGAAACCCGTATTGGTGCAAGTATCCAACTTTCAAAACCATTAGACCGCTTGCTTGCTAGCCAAATTGACTATAAAGAATGGTACGACTTGCGTATTGAAGCCTTGTTGATGCAAGCCAATATGCAAAGTAGCCCACTGCGCGGCTTGGTGGGTTCGCGTGTAGGTTTGATTCCACATCAACTTTATATTGCACATGAAGTCGGTAAGCGTTTTGCGCCACGTGTCTTATTGGCAGATGAAGTTGGTTTAGGTAAAACCATTGAAGCAGGTTTGATCATCCATCAGCAACTCAAAACAGGACGTGCGGAACGTATCCTGATTTTGGTACCTGATTCGCTGCAATATCAGTGGATGATTGAAATGCGTCGCCGTTTCAATCTGCAATTCTCTTTGTTTGATTTAACCCGTACGGCATCTATTAAAGAACACGATCCTGACCTGAATCCATTCTTGACCGAACAATGCATCATTGCTTCAGTCGATTTAATGATTGACCACGATGACTTACGCGAACAAGCCCTAGAAGCAGGTTTTGATTTGCTGGTGGTCGATGAAGCGCATCACTTAATGTGGAGCGAAGAAGAAGGTGGTAATGACCGTTATGATCTGGTCGAAGAATTAGCCGAACAAACCGCAGGGGTGTTATTGCTTACAGCAACGCCTGAGCAACTGGGTGTAGAAAGCCATTTTGCGCGTTTACGTTTACTCGATCCGCAGCGTTTTAGTTCACTAGACCGTTTCTTGGATGAAGAAGCGCAATATCAACATACGGCAAAAATTGCCGAAGTCTTAATGTCAGATGCCGCATTGGAAGAAAGCCATTTGGTTGCACTGGAAGGCTTGTTGGGACATCGCATTGAAGATAACCCAGAGCAGCGTTTCCGTGCCATCCACGAATTATTAGACCGTCATGGTACAGGGCGTATTTTGTTCCGTAATACCCGTGAAGCAATTCAAGGTTTCCCAGGCCGTGATTGTCAGCCTGCGCCGTTACCTGCGCCAGAAAACTGGTCTAAAGATGGTAAATTACGTGAACAAATGTGGCCAGAAGAAGCACAGCTCGATGGCAGTTGGATGGAAACTGACCCGCGTGTAATGTGGTTAATGGAGCGTTTGCGTAGCGACTTAAAACATAAAAAAGTGCTTTTAATTGCGCGTAGCGGCCCTGTGGTAGAAGCCCTTGAAAATGCGCTGCGCCTACATGCAGGTATTCGTACTGCAATGTTCCATGAAGGCATGAGCTTGTTAGAACGTGACCAAGCGGCAGCATATTTCGCAGAAGATTCTTATGGTGCACAAATTTTATTGTGTTCCGAAATTGGTTCAGAAGGGCGTAACTTCCAGTTTGCATCAGACCTGATTTTGTTTGACTTACCTGCCAATCCCGACGTGTTAGAACAACGTATCGGTCGTTTAGACCGTATTGGTCAAGAAAACCGTATTCAAATTCATGTGCCGTATTTGGTGGGGACTGCGCAAGAGCGTATGTTCCGTTGGTATAACGAAGCACTCAATATTTTCAGCAATATTTCACCCACTGCACAAACCTTGCAGGAAAACTTTATTGTCGATTTAAAACACTGCTTACTTGCAGATTTAGGACAACAGTTTGAAGATTTACTGGAAGCAGTCAGTGTGCAGCGTGAAGCTTTGGAAGCAGAACTTCAAGCGGGTCGAGATCGTTTGTTGGAATACAACTCTTGCCGTCCTGTGGTGGCGCAGGAAATTGTACAAGCTTTAGAAGATTACGACGACAATACCACGTTGCCTATGTTTATGAAGCGCTTTATGGCATCGACCAATATTGACTTCGATGAACAAAGCAATGGCACGGTGATTATTAAACCAACTGATCAAATGCAAGTGCAAGGTTTGACCTTAGACGAAGAAGGCATGACCGCGACGTTCTATCGGGATCAGGCGCAAATTCGTGAAGATGCACAGTATTTGACCCTAGAGCATCCATTCACAGAAAGCGTGATGGAAATGATCAATACACAAGGTTTTGGTAGCACCAACGTTGCGGTATTAAAATCTGCCGCTTTGCCACAAGGTTCTGTGTTGCTCGAAGTCTGGTTCAAAGTGGATGTCATTGCACCTAAAGCCCTGAATTTGCCATCAAGCTTGCCACAGCAACTCATTCGTGTCTTATTGAGCGAAAAAGGGCAGGATTTATCGCAAAAAATTGCCCCTGAAATTTTAAAACCTTATTTACATCATTTAGATGGCAACAGTTGTCGTCAAGTGGTGAAAGCACGCCGTGACGCGATTGAAGCGCGTTATACACAGGCTTTGGAGTTGGCTAAAGCTGCATTGCCTGAATTTAAGCAACAAGCTAAAGATGTATATAGCAAAAAATGGCAATATGAAATTGACCGTTTAAGCTATTTGAAGCAATTTAACCCAAGTATTCGTGAAGATGAAATTACACGTTTACAGAAATTGCAAAAAGAAGGTGTTGCATTATTAGATGGTTTGTCGGTCACGCCTGAAGCGATTCAGGTGATGGTGGTGGTAAAGCCATAAAGAGTGCATTCAATACAGGTGTCTAGACGGTGTATTTGTATTGAGTCGGTTTTAATCAATCACTTTTTTAAATATTTGGCATCTTCTAAATTGC
Organism: Acinetobacter sp. Swhac1; assembly: GCF_013390985.1. NCBI lineage: Bacteria > Pseudomonadati > Pseudomonadota > Gammaproteobacteria > Moraxellales > Moraxellaceae > Acinetobacter > Acinetobacter sp. Swhac1. The sequence continues at coordinate 81,546 of NZ_JACASN010000012.1, forward strand.
ACGTTTTAAGTTGGGCATTGCGCCTCATTTTTACGGAGCAGTTTAGCGGGTGCTTTTTTAATATCGCAATAAAAATTTTGTGCGAGATTTTTCACATCACAGACTTAAACAAAGTAGCAACCAGTGCTTATGTGTCATTAAAATGACTCATAATTCATCTTTTTCAGCATTCCGGTCATTTGCAAAACCCAGTGGTATGCGTAGTTTAAAGGCTGTTGATCTTTTATCTATGATTGATGTGCCAAGTGTTGAATCTGTAAGCGCGTACGCATAGATCAAGTCACAGACCCGATATTCTTCTTTTAAGCGTATTTTAAATGACTAAAGCTGCAATTCATTTTACCCATGCCAATGGTATTCCTTCTGCCAGTTATCAAAAGTTTTTTCAATATTTTGAAGCAGATTATCATTTAAAGGCAATTCCACTGATTGGTATGCAAGCAGAATTTCCTGTGACCTATAAGTGGACCTATTTGATTCATCAAGTGATTCAGGACATTGAGCAGCAGTTTCCAAAGCAACAAGTGATTGGTTTAGGGCATTCTTTTGGTTCATTATTAACCCTGATGTGTGCCTATCAGCGTCCAGATTTATTTTCTCAATTGATTATTATGGATCCACCTTTTGTGATTGGATCGAAGTCGGCATTATTTGAAATTTTACAAAAATTTAAACTGAAATATGTAGATCAACTCACACCTGCCGCCGTGACCATGAAGCGTCGAGATCATTGGGCTAGCCATGCAGAAGCCTATCAAGCTTTGCGGCATAACCGTTTATTTAAAAAATTTGATGCACAATGTTTTGAAGATTATTTTGCCAGCGGCATACAAGTCGATGCACAAAGAGGTGGTGTGACTTTAACAATTCCAAAACGGGTAGAAGCTGAAATTTTTAGAACCGTACCTGCATGGTGGTGGCGCACACCACGCAAAGCCCCAGATGTACCTGTGCATTTAATTACAGCAAGGCATAGCCCATTTTATTTGCAAGGTTTACCGCAAGGCATGCAAAAAACTTATGGAATTGAGTTTAGTGTGGTCGAGGGAGGACACATGTTTCCTTTGGAAAATCCTGAAACCACGGCAACACATGTGCAGCAATTAATTCAAAAACAACACGCTTAACAGCGAAGTCTAGCAATTAAATGCTCAAACGGGCGTGACCTGATTCAGGAAAATCGCCCGATTTATCCTGTGTTATGTTAACGAATTTTGGCATCATCCAAATGTCGTGCACCTTCTAAAATCATGCGAATCATGGTCATGGTTTGTTCAGCGGTTTCTTTACGTTCAGTCGCAGGCATATCAATGACTTTAGCGCCCATATTAAACACCAACTGGGTAATGGCTTTTGCGACAATATCGGGATGCGCTAACTTGCTGTTATTTAAACGTTCTAAACGAATTAAATCATCCTGCAATTCTTGCTGGAAATAATTCAACTGGCGCTCAACAGCAAGTTTATAAGAGGTTGAACCCGTATAACCTTCACGCAGTAACAAACTTAAATTGCCTTCATCGGTATCTAATTGTTCAATAAATACTTCAACCGAGCTGCGAATAATACTGTTTTGTTTAGATGCTTTTAAACGTGCTTCATGCAAAATTTGACGCAACACTACACCTGCACGATCAATCAGTTCAATCGCGAGTTCATCAATATCTTTAAAATGACGATAAAAACTGTTTGGTGCGATGCCTGCTTCACGTGCAACTTCACGTAAACTTAAAGATGCGATACTTTTTTGTGGGCCAATTAAATTTAATGCTGCCTGAAATAATTCTTGTTTGGTAATGGTAGCTTTACGCCCAACCGTACGCACGACAAGAGGCTCATGAACCGTTTCAGATTCTGGAAAAGTCACATCATGGTTTGTTTTCATGGCAGGCTGAGTCATATTTTCAATAATTTATAAGCTTAGAGGCATTATAGCGGTTGCGCCAGTACTTGTGAAATGATTAGAAACAATACAGGTGTATATACAAATATATATACATGTGTATAATAATTAAAATTTCATCGGGTGGTGCTGAATCATGCAGCTAACTGAAAAAAGAAAATCTCCCTTATCAAGTCTTGCTTCGGCAGTCTTAGACCCTTATGCCGCCAATTTCTGGTTGCAAAAAATTAATCCATTATGGTCGGTGAATCAGTCACTCGGCAAAATTGTAAAAAAAGATACCGCTGCACAAGGTGTAGTGAGCTTTACTTTGCAATTCAATAAAAAATTCCAAATTGGCGCAGCAGGGCAGCATCATCCTGTTTATGTGACAATTCAGGGCGTACGCTATGAGCGAACCTATAGTTTGACTCAGCTTGATGCACAACACGTTTTATTGACGGTAAAAAAAGTTGATCAGGGCAAAGTCAGCACATGGCTGGTTGAGCAAGCCAAAGTTGGTGATACTTTGGAATTTGGTGCGCCTTATGGTGATATGCAACTGCCTGCACAAGCCCAGCCTTTAATTCTATTGGCAGCAGGTAGCGGTATCACACCGATGTATAGTCTGCTACAAGACATGGCAAAATCTGGTCGTCTTAGTAGCACTCCAGTGACTTTAATGTATTGGGTAAAAACCTTTGCAGATGCAGCATTTAAAGCGCAATTTGAAGCTTGGGCACAGCAATATCCAAACTTTAAATTTCAAGTGCTTTATACCCAAGAGCCGAGTTTGGCGCACAGCCGTTTAAATGCAGAACATTTACAAGACTTAGCACAAATTGAGCAAAGTGCAGTGTTTGCATGTGGCCCATCGGGTTTTACCACGCAAGTTGAACAATTATTTGCACAGGCTGCCTTGCTGAAAACAGAAGCTTTTAGCATGACGCCTGTATTAAGTGACGATGTTGGTTTGGTACAAGTTACACTGACCCAATCGAAAAAGATTGTCACCATTCCAAAAGGCAAGTCCATTTTAGAAAGTCTGGAACAGCAAAATATTAAACCTAAATACGGCTGTCGTATGGGAATTTGCCATAAATGCGTATGCAACAAGGCTGAAGGTTCAACTAAAAACTTGGTCGATGGTGTTCAAAACAGCGAACCGAATAACCAATTGAAAATCTGCGTCAATTCAGCACAAACCGATTTAATTATTGATTTATAAGCGAGTTCCGATTATGAATATGCCAGTAAAAATAGAATATTTCCGCAATCCTAAAAACCGTGAACTCACTCAATTTGAATTAGATGAGCTTGCACGTGAATTAGACGCCATTAAACAAGAAGTTTTGGATGATATTGGTGAAAAAGATGCCAAATACATCCGCCGTGTTTATTCAACCATTCGTTATAGCTCAATGGCAGGTCGTGCCTTATTGTTCGCAGGATGGTTCCCGCCAGCATGGGTTTTGGGTACAGGCTTGTTAGGCTTTGCCAAAATTATGGAAAACATGGAGTTAGGTCATAATGTCATGCACGGTCAGTATGACTGGATGAATGATCCTAAATTCAATGGTGCAAGTTATGAATGGGATACGGTAGGTACTTCAGACAACTGGCGTCAAACCCATAACTTTAAACACCATACTTATACCAATATTAAAGGTATGGATGATGATATTGGCTATGGTTTGGTGCGTTTGTTCCCAGAACAGCGCTGGAGATCAGGCTATTTATTGCAACCTTTATACAGTATTCCTTTCTGCTTACTGTTCCAATGGGGTGTTGCCATTCAGAATTTAGAAATTGGTAAAATTTTGAATGGCCGTAAAAGCAAAGCCCAAGCCAAAAAAGAATGGCAACCTATGCAGAAGAAAATTGGAAAACAATTGTTTAAAGATTATGTGTTCTTTCCATTGATTGCAGGCCCTTCGGCTTTACCAGTGTTTACAGGGAACTTGGTTGCGAATGGTATTCGTAATATTTGGACATTCAGCATTATTTTCTGCGGTCACTTTACGAAGGATGTAGAAGTATTTCCAAAGTCTGTGATGCAAAACGAAAGCCGTGGTCACTGGTATATGCGTCAAATTCGTGGTTCATCGAATCTTACAGGTTCTGAAGCATTCCACATTTTGACAGGACATTTAAGCCATCAAATTGAACACCATTTATATCCAGATATTCCTGCACGTCGCTATCGTAAAATGGCGCCAAAAGTACAAGCTGTGTGTGAAAAGTATGGCTTGAACTACAACAATGCGAGCTTAGTTAAACAGTACGGCAGTGTGCTTAAACGTATTGTGAAATATGCTTTTCCATTTAAGAAATAAGTGACTTACAAATGAGTTGTTTAGTACGAATAGATTAAGTGATTGATCTTGGTTTAAAACTATACTTCTATTTTGAATTAGAGGTGATGCTGTAAAGTGTCACCTTTTTTATTGCTTTAGGTGTTGTAGTCGTTATTTTTATGCTGAATCATCAGCTATTTTATTAAGATAAAACTCTATTTTTATTTTCTATTCTGGGTATAAAAAAGTAATCACCATAGGCGGCATCTGCTACATGTAACTTAAAAAACCCACAATTCAAATTGTGGTTTTATTATATCATTCATCAAAATCAAGCCAGTTTTTTATAAGTTACAATTTCTGGCAATGAATGATCACTACCCACCATATAAGAATAAGTCGCTAAACTCAGCATGGCATCATCTTCATCACTATTACCATACGCATAAATAGCTGCATAATTTTCTAAATCATATTGTTCTAAAATCCGTATTTTCTTTTGTTCCCGACTACAATCAGGTGTTGAATATTGCCCTGTGAATTGTAGATTTTTAATTTCTGTTTCAGTACAAAGCAAATCGACATTTAACTGCTGACAAATATATTGCAAATAAATATCCACACTGGCAGAAACAATCACCACATCATCACCATTGAATTGATGCTGTTTTAATTGTTGTAACAGTTGTGGGTTAAGGTCATGCATTAAATCTGCTGCATAGCGTTGTGCAAGTGCTAATATTTCAGTTGTACTTGCAGCTTTAAACATGGCATTAAACAATTTAGGACGCATGGCATGTGCAGGATAGACTTTTAAATAATAGGCCTGAATCCACGGTAAGGTTTTTAAACCTTGTTTGATAATGTGTCGTTTAGACAAGGCATAGAAAATGAACCCCGTAAAACTGTCTTTGCTGCACAGGGTTCCATCAAAATCAAATAAGGCTAAATTTTTATATTTTTGGCTTTTTGCATGCATGTTTTATAACGTCCATTGACTCGCGTAGCAAACCAATTGGTGTTGTAATCTCGACTCAGTTTAGGCCCTGAAATGACCACTTGCGGCATCATGGCATAAAATGGCTCTTTGCCCGTTTGCGCTTTATAGAGTTTCGTGACCGCCAAATAAGTTGCAGTGTCTTCAAATTTCTTTTCTTTTTCTTTTTTTAGGTCTGCACGAATTTGTCGTGGGGTGACTAGAATATTATGTTTGGAAAAAACAGCAATTAATTCGCGTTCTGATTCACTCTTTGCATTACGCACACCACCATCTTTAGTGTAAAGCAGCAAATCACCATCTAAATCTAATTCTGCTTCGGTTAAATCATTCAGCATACTTTGGAATGCTGCATTGCGGCTCGAATACATGCCAGAGTTATAATCAGCAAAGCGGTACAGCGGTTGATCGTAATCGGCAGGGTACATCATTAAACGATGAATCCCGTAATATAATCCGCCATATTGAGTGTATAGATCGCTGCGTAACTCTGCGATGTTGCCGCTTTGACGTTTATGCTCTTTGGCATAGCTAATATGCACTTGCATCGAGCCTAAAGTGGTAATTGGATTAAGTTTTTCGCCAATATTTTGTCCAAACAGTTTGGCAGCACCTGTTAGTGCAGATACGTGATAATGTTTGGCCATATAGTCAAAAATTTCACGATACAATTCATCTAATTCACGTTCGGTTTTCACACGACGCATTTGGCTTAAATAGTTATCTTCAGGGCTAGGATGGTTTTTTAGTACATCCTGAAAATAGCCTGCAACCGTACCGCCAATCGCTTCGCCCAGTTTATCTTTAAATTTCTCATCCAAACGGTCTTGCACTTCTTTAACTGCTTTTTCACCCAGACCATAGACTTGAGGGTCGGCTACAAAGTTGGATTCCTGATCCACGACGGCAATGATGGTACACATATTTTCTTTGGTTTGTGGAATGCCCAATTGCTCTGAAATATCGTAAATATCTTTTGCCCAAGAACTACGCTCACTGACCCGATTCGGAATAAGTTTGCGGATTTGTTCTGCTTCAAGGGTTGGCTCATTGTCCTTAGACCACCAAGCGCTATCTCCACAAGCAGCCAAGCTGAGTGATAAAACCAGCACGCTGAAGGATTTCATCAAAGAATTGAATACAGTGTCTTTCATAGATAAGGGAAACTCGTTCCAAAAGGATGAGCCCAAAGGGCAGATGCAGTATACTATGCCAATCGTTAAAGTTAAGAATATATATGTATATTGGTCCCTATCAACTGTCAAATAATTTGATCGTTGCCCCTATGGCAGGCGTCACAGATAGACCGTTTCGTTCCCTGTGCAAGTACTTTGGTGCAGGGCATGCGGTCAGTGAAATGATGACTTCTGATAAAACTTTGCGCCTGAGTAAAAAGAGTCTCTATCGTGCCAATTTTGATGGGGAGCTTGCACCAATTTCCGCACAAATTGCTGGTTCAGACCCGCATGATTTAGCTGAAGCCGCACGTTATCAAGTCGCCAATGGTGCACAAATTGTTGATATCAATATGGGGTGTCCTGCCAAAAAAGTCTGCAATAAATTAGCAGGTTCGGCTTTATTGCAAGATGAAGATTTGGTGGCACGCATTTTAGATACTGTGGTTGCTGCGGTGGATGTGCCTGTGACACTTAAAACCCGTTTAGGTTTTTTGAATGGGCAGGAAAATATTTTACGGGTTGCCAAATGCGCAGAACAAGCAGGCATTGCTGCATTGGCATTACATGGCCGTACCCGCGAAGATATGTATTTAAACACAGCGCGCTATTCACTGATTAAAGAAGTGAAAAGCATCCTCAATATTCCTGTGATTGCCAATGGTGATATTGATAGTCCGGAAAAAGCCAAATACGTCTTGGACTTTACAGGGGCAGATGCAATTATGATTGGGCGTGCAGCACAGGGACGTCCGTGGATTTTTCGGGAAATCGCACATTATTTAGCAACGGGTGAGAAGTTAGCATCGCCGAGCATTGCAGAAGTTCAAAAAGTATTACTCGGACATTTAGCTGAACTGTATGAGTTCTATGGTGAATATTCAGGTTGTCGTATCTCACGTAAACATATTGCGTGGTACACCAAAGGTTTACATTCCAGTAATGAATTTCGTCAAAATATGTATCAAGTAGAAAGTACGGCAGAACAATATAAAGTAGTAGAAGATTACTTTAATCAGTTACTTGCGCATGGTGAAATCATGAGTGATGTGCAGGTTGAAACCGTGAACTTGTTAGACACAAAGTAATCGCATACAAATATATGCTTTAGCTTGTTTGGAACTAAATAAAAACTCAACTGTGATACACAGTTGAGTTTTCTGTACGTAAACTTAGCGTGCGTGAATCATTTCCAAAACCAACTGATTAATTAAATCTGCTGCTTCTAGTTCACGAATTTGACTGACATTACTACCAGCCCAAAACGGAGCATAACCTTGTTCACCTTGTGTTACGGCTGCTGCATGCAACTGTTTTGCAAGATCATAGGTATACGGATAGGTGGGCACAGTTAAACGATCTGGCGTATCTATCTGTGTATGCCAATGATTAATTAAACCACGGGCAGGGCGTCCAGAAATACTGTCGGTCATTTGAGTAATGTTTTGCTGAAATAAAGCTTGTCGATAAGCTGGATTGGCGTTCGAGCTTTTGCATTGTACAAAAGCTGTACCCATTTGTACTGCAGAGGCGCCCAAGTTCAGCATTGACTGTGCTTGCTGACCATTCATAATGCCACCTGCGGCAACCACTGGCAGGGTACAATGTTCACGAATCAGTTGTACTAAATCGCTGGTTTTAATTGCACTATCAAAAGTTTGGTTAAAGATACCCCGATGTCCACCTGCCTCAATGCCTTGGGCGATAATGACATCAATTCCCGCTGCTTCAATGGCTTGAGCTTCGGCTAAGTTGGTTGCTGAAACCATAGTAATGATTCCTGCATCTTTTAAAGCCTGAATTTGATGCGCATGCGGAATCCCGAAGTGAAAACTGACGGCTTGTGGTTTAGTTTCTAGTACAAGATCTAAATATCCATCATGATCTTTAAAACTTGGATAAATACAATTCAGTTGCCTTGGTGCGGTTGCGCCATAGCGTTCAAAGATTGGCTCAAAATATGCAATCCATGCTTGTGCAGCGACTTCATCTAATGGGCTTGTTTCATGGCAGAAGAAATTAATTTGAAATGGAAAATCGGTCAATTCTTGAGTGCGTAAAATTTGCTCACGTGCAGCACCGACCGTGTTTGCACCTAAACCAAGTGAGCCCAAGCCACCTTGATTAGAAACCTCCGCTGCAAGTTCGGGAGTAGAAACACCAGCCATTGGAGCAAGAAAAATAGGATGCTTTATATTCAGTTGTTCTAATAAGGTCATATTATTTACTCCATGTTTTTATCTACTTTGCCCAACTCTAGATTAATTGGCAAATCATATACGTCATTTCCTTATGAAATATTAAGATGAGCAATATCATAAAATTTGCAGATGCTTTCAGGCATAATAAGCTTGATGTATGAATTGATGAGTAAATTAATGAAGTCTTTCGTTTATAGTAGTTTGCTTGTAGTGTGTGGGTTAAGTGCGTGTAGCAATCCACAGGAAACTCAAGTAAAAATTGATCCAAAGCAATATCAGGTTCAGGATGCGACTGCATTACAACAGCGTATAGATGCTTTAAATGTCAAATTGGCGCAAGACTTCAAACAATTTAAGCAAGTGGAAAGTATCGCATTTGCACATCAATTCCCTTTAGATGTAAATAACTTACAAACTTTAAATCAGCATTTGGTCGCCAGTACCGCCTTAAAGCCGACTAAAATTGCCTATTGCGATATAATGAATGGTTATTTTGCTGAGTTATATCGCTTAGGACATTACAATCTAGATTTACTTAAAGATGTAAAATTAGCGCGTGCAGAGCAGGAAAATTTGGTTGCAAATTTTGCCAATGCCGAATCTTATTATGATTTTATTTTGAATCGTTATACCAGTTACCGCCAAGTACAACAGACCATGGGTTATGGTTGTAATTTAAAAGCTGCATTGTAATTTCGGTAGGCTTTGGGTGTATTGTTTAAATTGTGTTAAATAAAAAACTCCTGAGACATCCTCAGGAGTTTTGGTTTTACAGAATAAAATTATTGTTGTGCTTTTTCTTTCACGTTTGCAGCACCTTGTTCAACTGCACCTGCAGTCGCAGCAGTTGCATCTTTAGTGGCTTGTACAGTCGCATCAGCTGCATTTTCTGTCGCAGTTGCAACATTGCGTGCGGCGTTTTCAGTTGCTTGCGCTGCATTATCTACAGCTGTTGCTGTAGCAGCAGCAGCTTCATGAGTTGCATCTTCAGCATCATGTGCAGCTTGAGCTGCAGCGTTTTCTAAGTGTTCACCCGTAGTTGCCCCTGTTTCTGGTGCTTTTTCTTTTGCACAACCTACAAGTGCTACAGTGGCAGCAAGACCTAAAGCAATAAGAAGTTTATTCATTATCATGTTTCCTTTTTTTACATCCACTTAAGATGGGATATAGCGAATATAACCAAAAAATAATCAAGTTGAAGCTAAAAATTGTTCAAATAATGTAATGGGTTTAGATATTTTTTTGTTGTGTAGATTAGAACGATAAATTAGAGAAAAATATGCCGATGCGATTCATTTTTTCTGATAAGGTGAAATCTTAAGAATGGTTACAGTTTTTATTGTACAGTAATGCCATTCTGTAAGATTGGGATTGTAAAATGCTTAAAAAAGGGATTTATCAACATTATAAAGGGCAATTGTATCAAGTGCTGCATGTGGCTACACACAGTGAAACCCAAGAGAAATTGGTGGTTTATCAATGCTTATATGGCGATTATTCTATTTGGGCCAGACCGCTTGATATGTTCACGGAGAGTATTACTTTGGATGATGACCGTGAACAGGAACGCTTTAAATTGATTCAAGAAGTGTATTAATATTTGAAGTTATTTACCTATTTAAAACGATCCAATCTATTTTTAGATTGGATCGTTATGTGGATGCTCAAAGTTTAATAAAATCAATTATTGAATGGAAATACGGTTAAAGCTTAAATCGTATGCTAAATATTTACTCACAAAAGCTGCTTTATCACTGCGTCTTAATAAGTTGTCATAAATAAATTGTGGTACAGGATGGAATAAATCCCCAGAGCCATTTTCGTAAAATATTTTTAAATAACGTGAAGATGCACTGTATGTCCAGGATGTCACGGCAAGTGTTTTACCCATAAGCAACTCCTTTATTTTTTATATTATTTTTCACAGAATAAATCTGCTTATTTTGAACATAAGTGAAGTGCTTGCTAAAAAGTATTACAGAATTGTAACTTTTGAATATAAGTTTTTTGCGCAACCTAAACGTGCCAAAAACGACAAAACTATTATGAAGCGAAATAAAACACCACATTTAGGATGTGGTGTTTATGCTTTGCACGTGAATAGTCATTCATTTAAATAAAATGATTGAAAGACTAGATTTTATAGATGACGACATTGATCTTCTTTGTCACCAGAAACACGGTTTGTGCCGCCAGTCGGTTTTACGCGGTTATCTTCACATTCTAAATTGCCATTCACGCGGTTATTTTTTACAACGATTGAGCCTGAATTATCTTTAAGTTGAATATTGCCATTTACACGGTTTGACGTGAGTTGGATGTTACGCCCATCTTCGAGTTGGATATTGCCATCAATGCGGTTGGCATGTGCATTAACCTGACTAAAGTTTCCTTTAGATTCTAAATTGCCATCAATCGTACTATTTTTAATTGCCGTATGTGAGTTGGAATGCAACATTAGGTTGCCCTTAATAGTCACATGATCAAGAACACATTGTTTATGCACTTTGACATTATCATCAATAGTTCGATTTTTAATGCTGCCATTACAGTTGAAATCAGCTAAAGCTGGCACTGAAAATGCTATTAATGTTGAAAGTAAAAATAATTTTTTCATAGAACAGCCCTCAAAAATAAATCTCATAACTGTTACCGGTACAGATTCGATTGTAGTGTTGTAATGTTTTTACATTTTCTATTCTAGAGATGAAATATGAATAAATAAGGTAGAAAAGGGTGATGTTCTGATTAAAAAAAACCACGCAAAATATGCGTGGTTTTTTTTAGTGGTTTAATCTAAAACTTAGATTTTACCTACTAGGTCGATAGATGGCGCTAAAGTTGCATCACCTTCTTTCCATTTAGCAGGGCATACTTCACCTGGGTGAGCGTGAACGTATTGAGCTGCTTTAACTTTACGAAGAAGTTCTTGAGCATCACGGCCAATACCGCCAGCATTGATTTCGATGATTTGGATTTTACCTTCTGGATCAATTACGAAAGTACCACGGTCAGCAAGACCAGCAGATTCGATTAATACTTCGAAGTTTTTAGAAAGCGTCCAAGTTGGGTCGCCAACCATTACGTATTGGATTTTTTTGATTTCTTCTGAAGAATCGTGCCAAGCTTTGTGCGTGAAGTGAGTGTCAGTAGAAACTGCATAGATTTCAACGCCTAATTTTTGGAATTCTGCGTAGTTGTCTGCAAGGTCACCAAGCTCAGTTGGGCAAACGAAAGTGAAGTCAGCAGGGTAGAAGAATACTACAGACCATTTGCCTTTAAGATCAGCTTCAGTTACTTCAATGAATTGACCGTTGTGGTATGCATTTGCTTTAAATGGTTTAACTTCAGTATTAATTAAGCTCATCATTGTCTCCATGATTAAGGTTTGTATTTCGTTAGCAATAGAGTATCTAATTTTGTTTTATTGCTGAAATGGTATTTTTACATTACTAGCATCGGAAAAACAAATGACTATGTAAAAAGCGTACACTTTCATCACAGCATTATTGAGCCTTTATAAGGCCTCAAAATGATGATGATTGCATGACAACCTATTTTTCAGGTTCAAATACAACCCATTTCAAGCAATTGGTGAACATACATCTATATGGGGATGCTATTTTGAAATTCAAGGGGGGATTTAAAACTTTTTAAATACGCATTCTAAATCACTGTTCTTTCGCTTAAAGGCATTACAGCGTAAAATACGCGTTTGTGTTTTGGTTAGGAAGCGTATTCTGTGCAGAGTCATTTAAATGTAGACCACCTCGTTTTGGCGCGTGATCGTCATCGTTTAAATCGACTACGAAAAGGCAAAGATGCCAATCCAAAGCAATATCAGGAATTATTTGAAAAATCTAATTTAAAAGTGTTGGAGCGTGCACAGTGCATTCCCAACATTAAGTTGAATCAAGATTTACCTGTGACTCAATCTGCCGAACAGTTGATTACTGCAATTCAGCAACATCAGGTCATTATTGTGGCGGGTGAAACAGGTTCAGGGAAAACTACACAGTTACCACAAATTGCAATGTTGGCAGGTCGTGGTTTAACGGGGTTAATTGGTCATACTCAGCCACGACGTCTTGCTGCGCGTAGTGTATCGCAGCGTATTGCCGAAGAAGTTGGCGAAAAGTTAGGTGAGTCCATCAGCTTTAAAGTTCGTTTTAATGAACAGGGTTCGCAAGATTCAATTGTCCGTTTAATGACCGATGGTATTTTGTTAGCAGAGCTTGCCAATGATCGTTATTTAAATAAATACGACACCATTATTATAGATGAAGCGCATGAGCGTTCTTTAAATATTGACTTCATTATGGGCTATTTAAAGCAACTTTTGCCACGTCGCCCTGATTTAAAAGTCATCATCACTTCTGCAACTTTAGATGTGCAGCGTTTTAGTAACTATTTTAACGGCGCACCTATTTTTGAGGTCGAAGGTCGAAGCTATCCTGTCGAAGTACGTTATCGTCCAATTTCTGAATTAAGCATTGGTGGTAGTGATGATGATGAGTTTGATGACTTTGAAGAAAACTTGCCACGCGCAGTGGTGCAAGCGGTAGAAGAATGCTTTGCCGATGCACAGGAAAAAGGTCATCCTGAACATGCCGATATTCTAATTTTTGCCAGTACTGAACAGGAAATTCGGGAGCTGCAAGAAACCTTGCATAAGCATGGACCGCGTCATACTGAAATTTTACCGTTGTATGCGCGTTTGGCTTTGGCGGAACAACAAAAAATCTTTAATCCTTCAGGTGGTGGTCGTCGCATTATTATTGCCACCAACGTCGCTGAAACCGCACTCACTGTACCCAATATCCGCTATGTGATTGATAGCGGTTTTGCACGTATTTCACGTTATAACTATCGCTCACGGGTGCAGCGTTTACCGATTGAAGCAGTATCTCAGGCAGCAGCGAATCAGCGTAAAGGACGTTGTGGTCGTATTGCACCAGGCGTTTGTATTCGCCTGTATTCAGAAGAAGATTTTTTAAGTCGCCCAGAGTTTACTGAACCTGAAATTAAACGCACCAACTTGGCATCGGTCATTTTACAAATGCAAAGTTTGGGCTTGGGTACGCTCGAAGATTTTGATTTTATTGAGCCGCCAGATCATCGTTTAGTCAATGATGGTCGTAAGCTGTTGATTGAACTCGGTGCGATGATTGAGAAGGGTAAAGCCCCTCTTTTAGACGGAATGAGTAGCTCTGCTACACACGGGGATGACTCTAATCCCAATACTTCCGCTAAATCCAGCTCTAATAAAGGTGAGCTTCAAGGCAGCAGCTTAACCAAAATTGGTCAGCAAATGGCAAAAATGCCGATTGATCCAAGACTGGCACGTATGATTTTAGGCGGTGCACATTTTGGGGTGTTAAATGAAGTCCTGATTATTGTAGCGGCATTGGCGGTACAAGACCCGCGTGAACGTCCTGCAGACAAACAAATGCAAGCCGATCAAAAACATGCTTTGTTCCGTGAAGCAGATTCTGACTTTTTATTCTATTTAAAATTGTGGGAAACTTTACACGAAAACCGTGATGGCATGAGTGAAAACAAACGTCGTACTTTTGCCCGTCAGCATTTTTTAAGTTGGTTGCGTTTACGTGAATGGAAGAAAACTCATGAACAATTGGTGGATTTGGCGCGTGGCTTAAAACTGTCGTTTAATGAGAAAAAAGCCAGTTATGAAAATCTGCATCGGGCGTTATTAACAGGGTTGCTTTCTTTTATTGCCAATAAAACCGATGAGCGCAATGTGTTTATGGCAGTACGCCAACAAAAAGCACGAATTTTCCCTGCATCGACTTTGCATAAAACCAATACCCCGTGGGTCATGGCATTTGAGATGGTAGAAACTTCGCAAGTGTATCTACGCACCTTGGCAAAAATTGAACCTGAATGGATTTTATTGGCTGCACGTGATTTGCTGAAGCATCACTATTTTGAACCACATTGGTCTAAAAAAGCAGGCGTGGTGAATGCCTATGATCAGATTTCGCTGTTTGGTCTAATTATCGAGCCGAAACGTCCTGTAAATTACGAAAAGGTCGATCAGCAAGCCGCACATGAAATTTTTTTGCGCGATGCGTTAACCACAGGCAACTTGGGTATTGCGCCTCCATTTTTAAAACATAACCTGCTCAAACTAGAAGAAGTTGAACGGGTTGAAGATAAATTACGTCGGCGTGATTTGGTGGTCGATGAAGAAACCATTTATCAATTTTATGCAGCCAAAGTACCTGCTGAAGTGGCAAGCCGCCGTGCCTTTGAAGATTGGCGTGCCACAGTAGAGCCGCAAAATCCACGTTATTTATTTGTGGAAGATGATGCACTTTGGTTGAATGATCGTCCGACCACGCAGCAATTTCCAGATTATTTGCGTAATGGTGAGCTGCGTTTGGCAGCCAGTTACCGTTTTGATCCAAGTCATGATGAAGATGGTGCAACGGTTAAAATTCCTGTGCAAGCATTGGCACAGGTCGATGAAAATATTTGGTCATGGGGTGTTCCAGGCTGGCGTGAAAATTTAATTGAAGCTTTGCTCAAAACCTTGCCGAAGGAAAAGCGTCGTCACTTAGTGCCTATTCCGGACACTGCACGCAAACTGTTGCAACGCATTGATGCTGTCAATTTACGTGAGCATATTTTTAGCTTTTTGGCATTTCAGTTACGTGCAGAACAAATTACCGAAAAAGACTTTAGTTTTGAGCGTGTAGATGCGTATTTGTTACCGTTCATCAAAGTACTGGATGAAAAAGGGCGGGTGATTGAACAGGGGCGTGATTTAGCAGAATTAAAAGCACGTTGTCGTACCGAAACCCACAGTCCAGTAAAACAGTTACACGGCGAATTCCAAACCTTCCCTGAACGATTTGTATTTGAAGCCTCGCAAAAAGTCACGGGCGTAGTGGTTAAGCAATATCAGGCGTTGGTACCAAGTAAAGCTTTTGCAGAACTTTCACAAAAAGATGAATCGGGTGTGGTGATTCAAACCTTTAATGATCAGCGCGAGGCGATTCATCAGCATCGTGAAGGGGTGATTCGTTTGCTGCATGTGCAATTAGGCGATTTATCACGGCAATTGAAAAAGCAAATTGCCAAACCATTGGCCTTGGCGTACTCACCTTTGGGTGATAAAGCACAACTTGAGCAAATGTTGATCTATGCGACCTTGCAAAGCATTATTTGTGACGTGCCAGTCAACTTGGAAGAGTTTCAAAACTTGCAGCTTGAGGTAAAAAAGACTTTTCTCAGTCATGGTCAAACCACGCTGCGTATCTTTAATGAAATTTATATTGCTTGGCAAGACATCCGCCGTCAGCTCCTTATGCTAGATGAAGCCGTGTTTGCCAAAAATATGGATGATATTGAAGATCAGCTGGACTTAATGCATCTGGCAGACTTTGTGTATAGCAAGCCTGTAGAGGTGTGGAGCGAATATCCGCGCTATTTGAAAGCGTTGTTATTACGTTTAGACCGCTTACCCAACAACTTGCAAAGAGACGATGCTGCCATCGCCCAAATTGACCCTTGGATGGACAAATTGTTTAAACACAAACAAGATGCCCGACTCAAGGAATTGTACTTTATGGTGGAAGAATTACGCATATCGCTGTTCTCTCAACCCATGAAAACCAAAATGCCAATTTCTGCAACTCGGCTGCAAAAAGTATGGGAAAAGCTCGGAATCAGTTAAGATATTAGTAATTTCTAGAAGGAGTTTTACATGGGCATTCGCATTACAGGTACTGGTCTTTATCACCCAGAAGATGTTATTACCAATGAAGAGTTGGTCGAAAGTTTAAATGCTTATGTGGAACAGTATAATCAGCTCAATGCTGACAAAATTGCAGCAGGTGAGCTTGAAGAACGTCGTGGCTCAAGTGCTGACTTTATCGAAAAAGCCTCTGGGGTAAAACGCCGTTACGTGTCAGAAAAAACAGGTATTCTGGACATTAACCGTTTACGTCCAAATTTGCGTGAACGCGGGGATGATGAAATTTCGCTACAAGCAGAATGGGGTGTAATTGCTGCAAAACAAGCCATGCAAAATGCAGGCGTGACCGCAGAAGATATTGATGTGGTGATTTTGTCTTGCTCAAACTTGCAGCGTGCTTATCCTGCGGTGGCGATTGAAATTCAAACTGCGCTTGGTATTCAAGGTTATGCCTATGACATGAACGTGGCATGTTCTGCTGCGACTTTCGGCATTAAGCAAGCGCATGATGCGATTAAAGCAGGCGCGCGTCGCGTGTTATTGGTGAATGTCGAAATTACCTCAGGTCATAACGATTTCCGTTCACGTGACTGCCACTTTAT
Organism: Acinetobacter sp. Swhac1; assembly: GCF_013390985.1. Taxonomy (NCBI): domain Bacteria; kingdom Pseudomonadati; phylum Pseudomonadota; class Gammaproteobacteria; order Moraxellales; family Moraxellaceae; genus Acinetobacter; species Acinetobacter sp. Swhac1. The sequence continues at coordinate 98,423 of NZ_JACASN010000012.1, forward strand.
TTTTGGTGATGTAGCAACCGCTTCAATTTTGGAAGACACTGAAACCAAAGCAGGTTTTGAAATTTTGGACATGAACCTGTTTACTCAGTTCTCGAATAATATCCGTAATAATTTCGGTTTTTTAAACTTAAGTGAAAATGCAGATATTGACGATAAACGCTTCCATCAAGATGGTCGCAAAGTCTTTAAAGAAGTTTGCCCCTTAGTTGCCAAAATGATTACTGCGCAATTAGAAAAGAATCAGATTGCGCCAACCGAGGTGAAGCGTTTCTGGTTGCACCAAGCCAATGCCAGCATGAACGAACTCATTTTGAAATTGGTGGTTGGTAAAGAAGCAGCACAACCAGGTTTAGTACCTATTATTTTAGATGAGTTTGCCAATACTTCTTCGGCAGGGGTAATTATTGCTTTACACCGTACTGCACACGAAGTCGAAAACGGTGAATATGGTGTCTTGTGTTCATTTGGCGCAGGCTATTCAGTTGGCGCGATTTTGGTACAAAAACGTGATGCTGCATAAGCTTTGCCAAACCGTATAAGATCAGCAAACGCCTAAGTACAGGTATTAAAAAGTTCCTTCTCCTTCGGGAGAAGGCTTGGATCATCCGCGATATTCTCTTCACACAGACACATACAGAATAAAAACATCGAAAAACTTTATGAAAAATAATGCTTAGGTTAAGATGGAGCATCTTTTAATAGACCTATTTTGAAAACCTATGCAACCATTTGTTCTATATAACTCAGAGCAACGAAAAAAAGTTGAATTTGTTCCGCGTAAAGAAGGACATATCGACATGTATGTCTGTGGCATGACGGTTTATGATTACTGTCATATCGGGCATGCGCGGGTTATGGTTGCATTTGACTACATCATTCGCTTTTTGCGCAGTCAAGGTTGGAATGTGAAATATGTCCGCAACATTACCGACATTGACGACAAAATTATTAAACGTGCCAATGAAAATGGCGAGAGCATTCAAGCTTTAACAAATCGTTTTATTCAAGCCATGAATGAAGATGCGGCAAACTTAGGCTGTGTTGAACCTGATGCTGCACCACGTGCCACTGAATATATTGATCAAATGCAAAATATGATTGGTAATTTGGTCAATAAAGGCACAGCTTATCCTGCAAGTAATGGCGATGTTTATTTTCAGGTTGAAAAATTTGACAAATATGGCCGTCTTTCAGGTCGCAAGCTAGAAGACATGCAGGCGGGCGCGTCTGAGCGTGTTGATGTTGAAGTCGACAAAAAGCATCCATTTGACTTTGTTTTGTGGAAACATGCCAAAGAAAATGAACCATCTTGGGCTTCGCCGTGGGGCAATGGACGTCCGGGTTGGCACATTGAATGTTCTGCGATGTCGACTTGCTGCTTAGGTAATCATTTTGATATTCATGGTGGTGGTTCAGACTTAATGTTCCCACACCATGAAAATGAAATTGCCCAGTCTGAAGCATCAACAGGTGAGCAGTATGTAAATTACTGGATGCACGTTGGCTTTATTAATGTCGATGGCGAAAAAATGTCGAAGTCATTGGGTAACTTCTTCACCATTCGTGATGTGATGGAAAAATTCCATCCTGAAGTGATCCGCTACTTTATTGTGTCATCGCATTATCGTAGCCCTGTAAACTTCTCCGATGTAGCACTCAAAGAAGCCAAAACCGCATTATCACGTTTCTATCACTCATTTAAAGCTTATCAACAAGCGTACGGTACGCAAACAGTTGAGCAGTTAGATGAGGCTTTGGTGGAACGTTTTAATGCCGCAATGCGAGACGACTTTAATACAGCCGAAGCAATTGCAGTTCTGTTTGAAGTCAATAAAGAGCTGAACCGTTCAGTAAAAGAGCAGCAGGCAGATCAGGCGGCGGTGTACTATTCGACTTTGCGTCATTTGACCAATATTTTAGGTTTGGTGCAGCATGATGTTGACGAATTCCTGAAGTCTGATATTGGTCAGGACGCTTTAGGTTTATCTGAACAAGCCATTGCAGACTTAATTCAGCAGCGTCAGGATGCCAAAAAAGCCAAAGACTTTGCCCGTGCCGATGAAATTCGTCAGTCTTTACTTGATCAAGGTGTTGTATTGGAAGATACCCGTCAGGGTACTGTATGGCGTCGTGCTAATTAATTGAGCACTTGGGAGCATAGAGAGTTGACAGTTGTATGAAATTCTCTATAATTCACTTCCATATCGCGGGAATAGCTCAGTTGGTAGAGCACAACCTTGCCAAGGTTGGGGTCGCGAGTTCGAGTCTCGTTTCCCGCTCCAAAATTTTAAAAAAACGCTAATCGAAAGATAAGCGTTTTTTTATGGCTGTTTGTTACAGCTTGCTTGCAGTCAGCTTTATAGATGGGTTTGATCCATAATTTTTAGAGCATTTTCGTTGAAATATGCTTCTGAGCTAGTTCTATCTCCAAGTGAAAGAGGACTCTACCCGTCAGTCAGGGTGGAGGTGAATTTCACAAATTTCAACCTTGTTGATTCTGAATATATTGTTTGATTATTTCCAAAGGCGCACCACCACAAGACCCTGCAAAATATGATCTTGACCATAAAACAGGTTTTGTATAATTCCCTCTCAAGTCTAAAAACTCATTTCG